>JAIKXN010000037.1 GCA_024684055.1 Lachnospiraceae bacterium
AAGCAATGACAGAATAAAGAAAATGCACGAATATTTCGGCTCGCTGGAACCGTCGAAGCAAAACGAATATACAGGGATTTTTGAAGGCAAAAATCTTATCTTTATGAGTGCGGAAGCATTTTCTCCTTATGCGGTTGATAAAGATTTTTCTCCCACGTTATATAAGCTTGCAAACGAAGGTTTCGTATTTGAAAACTATTACCAGCCTTCATGGTCGCTCTCGACTACGGGCGGAGAATTTGCCAACATGACGGGAATTATTCCCGAATGGATTGAATCCGGAAATTCATTTACCGTATCAGCAGGCAAATATATGCCGTATTCGCTTTCAGGGCTTCTTGGTGAGAGAGGCTATGTCTGCAGGGCTTATCATAATAATTCTTTTGATTATTATGACAGAGACAAAACGCATCCGAACCTCGGATACGATTACAAAGGCATCGGAAACGGACTCGTTTTGGAGCACAGCGCATGGCCGAATTCTGACCTTGAAATGCTGGAAGCAACTGTTCCGGAAATGATAGAAGAATACAAAGAGACCGGAGTTCCTTTTCATAACTATTACATGACGGTAAGCGGTCACTGCCATTACAACTGGGGCGGGAACGCAATGTCAAAGAAAAACAAGGAAGCCGCAGTTGAAGCTTTTCCTGATTCCTCCGTGGCTGTTCAGGCGTATATGGCCTGCAATCTTGAACTTGATCATGCCTGCGAATATTTGCTCGATGAACTTGAAAAAGCCGGAATTCTGGAGGATACCGTAATCTGCATTTCGGCCGATCATTATCCGTATTCGATGTCGCAGGGAAAGGTAGATTATTATAAAGAATTATCGGGTATAGATGATACAACAAGATCGGTTTCAAGATATAAAAACACCCTGATCCTTTATTGTGCTTCAATGAAAGAACCGGTGATTGTCGATACACCCTGTTATTCGGTTGATATCGTTCCGACACTTGATAATCTTTTTAACATAGAATATGATTCAAGACTTTATTCGGGAAGAGACATATTCGCGACCAATTATGAAGCTGATAAAGTATCAGCAGCGATGCCGCTTGTTATAGTGCCCATAGGAAACGGTTACAGCTTCGTTACGGCAGCAGGCACATATGATGCAGCAAAGAAAGAATTCACACCGAACGAAGGCATTGAAGTTGACGAGAATTATGTCAAAGAAGTTCAGGATATGATCCAGAAAAAATGGACCTATGCGAAAATGATCATTACGAATGATTATTACTCGAAGGTCTTTCCTAAAGAGCAGGAATAGAACCGATAACGTATTGAATTTGAGAAAATGTTTACGTTATAATATTTTTGACAAAATAAAACCGAAAAGAGAACAGAATGAAATACTTGGTAATTGATTTGGAAATGTGTAAAGTCAACAAGCTTTACCGTCAGAATTACAACTACAAACAGGAAATAATTCAGATAGGCGCGGCGCTTCTTGACGAGAACCTGGATGTGGTTGATAAATACGGAAGATACGTTAAGCCCCAATACGGCGATATCGATCAGTTCATAAAGAAACTCACCAATATAACCAAAAAAGATTTGTCGCAGGCGGCGATGCTTGAAGAAGTGCTGGAAGACTTCATCAACTGGATTCCCGAGGGTGAAATTGCCGGTGTATCCTGGAGCATTTCCGATTATACGCAGTTTATGTGCGAGTTTGAGCAAAAGGGAATCGTTCCAAACGATAAGTTTCAGAAAATCCTTGATAACTGGATAGACTGTCAGCCGCAGTTTTCCGAGAAGATGCACAGAAACGACAAGGTTTATTCGCTTGAGGAAGCGCTGATAGCGAGCGATGTAAGCTCGGAGGGAAGAGCGCACGACGGAATGGCTGATGCGTATAATACCGCGCTTCTTTATGCCAAGATGCAAAGAGAGGACGAACTGGTGCTCAATCCTTATTACAAGAAGGTTAAAAATGACAAAAACGAGGAAGAACATCTGACCTTTAATCTCGGAGATCTGCTCAAAGATTTCAAACCTGATAACTGATAAGACGCTGATTTGCCCGATGAAAGGCTTAAAATCTCTTTTTCAGTCTGATCTTTCTTATAATTCCTCAATTTCGAACAGGAAAAAGAGTATTATTCGGAGAATCAGTCAGGGACATGAAAAGAGATTTATCCCGATAATTTATTAAATAAAGAGGGACAGATTCTAAAAATTTTAAAAAATTTGAAAATTTATTGTATTTCTTTGCAATATTTGGTATATTATAATCACCTTTCACCGTAAGAGAGGCTCCCCCCTTTCCTACGG
>JAIKXN010000062.1 GCA_024684055.1 Lachnospiraceae bacterium
TATAATTTCAATCAATGTATCATCCCATAACATTCTGCCTTCGTAATTTATACTGTCATTTATTCATTCGTTATAAACATCGCATCTCCGAACGAAAAGAATCTGTATCTTTCTTTTACGGCTTCCTCATAAGCCGCAAGAACATTCTCTCTTCCCGCCAGAGCCGAAACAAGCATGATCAGCGTTGACTCCGGAAGATGGAAATTCGTAATAAGGCAGTCAAGCACCTTAAACTTATATCCGGGATAAATAAATATCTCTGTATTCCTGCATTCCGCACGAACAGTTCCGTCTTCGTTTGCGGCAGATTCAAGAGTTCTGCAGCTTGTAGTACCCACACAGATAATTCTTCCGCCCTGCTTCTTTGTTTCATTTATCACATTTGCGGTTTCTTCCGTAACCTGATACCATTCGGAATGCATGTGATGGTCGAGAATATTATCCTCTTTAACAGGTCTGAAAGTACCGAGTCCTACATGCAGTGTTACAAAAGCAACCTTAACTCCTTTATCCCTTATCTTATCAAGGAGTTCGTTTGTAAAATGAAGTCCTGCCGTAGGTGCTGCCGCAGAACCGTCATATTTGGCATAAACGGTCTGATATCTGGTCTTATCCTGAAGTTTATGCGTAATATAAGGCGGCAGAGGCATCTCTCCGAGCTTATCGAGAATCTCTTCCCAGATACCTTCGAACTCAAATCTGATTATTCTGTTTCCTTCAGTCGTGATATCGATTATTTCGCTTTTTAGGATACCGTCTCCGTAAGAAAACTTATAACCGATCTTAGCCTTCTTGCCGGGCTTAACCAGACATTCCCAGTCCGTATCGGAAAGCCTCTTTAAAAGAAGAAATTCAACACTTGCTCCCGTACCATCTCTTACACCGAATAATCTTGCGGGAATAACCTTGGTATTGTTAAGAACAAGGCAGTCCCCCTCATGAAGATAATCGATGATATCGCTGAAGTGATGATGTGACAATTCACCCGTATACTTATTTAATTTCAAAAGTCTTGATGAAGAACGGTCTGCCAGCGGATCCTGCGCAATAAGTTCTTCAGGAAGATCGTAATAAAAATCTGATTTTCTTAATTCCATAACAAAGGTAATATACTATAAAAAACGGACGATGGCAATATTGTCATCGTCCGTAAACTTTTACATGTTCTTAATAAATGAAATATATCCGCGATATGTTTCGTAAATATCTGCCTTGCTTGTAGCCTCGTAAGGTGCATGCATGTTAAGCACAGCAACACCGCAGTCGATTACGTTCATGCCATATTTTGCAAGCATGAATGCAATCGTTCCGCCGCCTCCGAGATCAACTTTGCCGAGCTCCGCAAGCTGGAACTGAACATCGTCTTTTGCGAATATTCCTCTTAAAGTTCCAAGGTATTCGGCATTCGCATCGTTGGAACCTGATTTTCCTCTTGATCCTGTAAACTTGCAAAGAACCATTCCTCTTCCGAGATATGCTACGTTCTTTTTGTCGAAACTTGAAGCATAGGAAGGATCGAATGCACTTGATACGTCGCTTGAAAGCATATTTGAATTCGCAAGCATTCTCTTTAACTTAATCTCTGAATAATCATCGCAGAGATTCAAAAGTTCAGCCATTACATTTTCAAAAAGCTGTGACTGCATTCCCGTAGCACCTACGGAACCGATTTCTTCCTTGTCGGTTAAAATACATACAGCAGTCTTTTTAACCTTCTTAACTTTAAGCATTGCTTTGTATGAAGGGAATGAGCATACTCTGTCATCCTGTCCGTATCCTAAAACCATGGAACGGTCAAAGCCTGCTTCTCTTGCCTTTCCCGCGGGAACTATTTCAAGTTCTGCCGAAAGGAAATCTTCCTCTTCTATATCGTAGTATTTCTTTAAGATTTCAAGAACGGACTTTTTAACTGCTTCTTTTTCTTCATTTTCCGCATCTTTTTTGGCAGTTTTCTTTGAATCAGCTTTTTCAGCCTTTGCTATGGGCTTGTTGCCTATAATAATGTCAAGCTGTTCGCCTTCTATTACTTTTGCAGCTTTCTTTTCAAGCTGTTCCTGTGATAAATGAATCAAAAGATCCGAAATGAAGAAAACGGGATCGTCTGCCTCTTCGCCAAGATTTACGATTACTGTTGTGCCGTCTTTCTTAGCAACAACACCGTGAATGGCAAGAGGAATCGTTACCCACTGATATTTCTTGATACCGCCGTAATAATGCGTATCAAGATAAGCAATACCCGAGTCCTCATATAAAGGATTTGACTTAACGTCAAGACGAGGTGAATCAATATGTGCACCAAGGATATTAACACCATCTTCAAGCTTGTCTGTTCCGATATTTGCCATAATGATTGACTTATTCATTTTTACGGAATAAACCTTATCGCCGGCTTTTAATTTCTTTCCTACCTTAATTACTTTGTAGATGTCAACATATCCTTCTTTTTCGATATCGTTAACGATTTTTTCAACGCATTCTCTCTCAGTCTTACACTCAGAAATGAAATCAATAAATTCTCCTGAAAATGATTCAAGTTCTTTAAGCTGAGTCGCATTATACTTGTTCCAAATACATTTGTTTTCCATATGAACTCCTTTCAAAATTAACTTCTGATTTCAACGTTCAACTTATACTTAAGATTTCCGAGAACCTTCTTAACATACTTATCTACTGAATCAGTTTCAAAATCTTCTTCACCGGGAGTAAATGTAATCGTGAAAGCAAGGCTCTTCTTGTCTGCAGGAATGTTCTCTCCCTCGTATACGTCGAAAAGTTTAACCGCAGTAATATATTTGCATGCTTCCTTAATAACATCTTCAACCGCGCCGCATGTAATCTCTTTGTCCATAAGAAGCGCAAGGTCTCTGTTTACCGAAGCAAACTTCGACAACGGCTTGAATGAAGCTTTGGTATCAAGTGCGTAAAGATAATCAAGATCAATTTCAAGAATATATGCATCTTCTCTTAAATCAAGTTTCTCAGCCACTTCATAAGCTACCTTTCCGAGATAACCGATTTCATTTCCGTTTTCTTTGATCACAGCCGTCTGATAAGGATGAAGGAATGATTTCTCTGCAGGTTCATACTTGAAGCTTGTGAAGAAAGAATCAGCTACTGCATTGGCAATTCCCTTAAGCGTATAGAAATCATATTGCGCACCGAAGATTGCAGCACAGAGCGTCTGTTTCTCTTCAGGATACTCTGTCAAAGGCAAAGCCTTGGGAATGAATCTTGAAGCAACTTCAAAAAGTTTGCCTTCAAGGTTACCCTTCTTCTGGTTTCTTGATACAGCATGAAGCATTGAAGGAACAAGGGTTGTTCTCATTACAGACAATTCTTCATTGATGGGATTGAGGATCTTAATAGCCTTGCGCTCTTTTGCATCTTCAGGAAGATTAAGAAGATTGAAATCCGAAGGTGAATAGAATGAATAGTGAATACATTCATATGCACCCTGTGCGCATAAATCTTTCTTTAACTTAAGTTCTTTCTTCTGTTTAAGCGATAAGCCTCCCATTGTTACCTGAGCATCGGGAAGGAATGTATCAACGATATGGTCGTAACCGTACATTCTGATAACTTCTTCCGCTACATCGGGATAACTTTCCATATCTTCTCTGTAAGCCGGGATCATAAGTGTTAATTCGTCGCCGCTTACCTTGGGATCAAATGAAAGATTCTTAAGAATCCTGATAATATCTTCTGTTGGAACATCGATGCCAAGTACTCTGTTAACCTTTGCAATGCTTACTTTCATTTCTTTGGGTTCAATGGAGTTTCCTGTATTTACATCAACATGAGTACAAGAAACTTTACCGCATTCAAGTTCTTCTACCAGATGAAGAGCTCTCTTAATTGCATTGTATGTTGAATATTCATCAACACCTTTTTCATATTTTGCGGAAGCATCCGTTCTCTTTCCGAGTGCTCTGGATGTTTTTCTGATATTGTCTCTTGCAAACTTTGCGGACTCGAAAAGAACTTCTTTTGTGGTCTCTCTGATTTCGGAATTAAGGCCGCCCATAACACCGGCGATCGCAACAGGCTTTACACCGTCGCAGATAACAAGGTTGTTGTTTGTAAGTTCATATTCCTGGTTATCAAGTGTAACGATCTTTTCTTTGTCTTGGGCTCTTCTGACTACGATCTTGTTTCCTTCGATGTAATCGCAGTCAAAAGCATGCATGGGCTGTCCCATTTCAAGAGATACATAATTAGTTATGTCAACCATATTCGAAATGGGTTCCTGGCCAACAAGCGCAAGTCTTCTCTTCATCCAGAGAGGAGATTCTTTAATAACAACATCATAAACATAATGTCCGATATATCTGGGGCAGATATCCTGTGCTTTAACTTCTACGGTGAAACCGTCTTTTGTAACGCTGTCTTCGTGATATTCGAGCGAAGGAGCTTTGTATTCTCTGTTAAGAACTGCGGCAACCTCTCTTGCAATACCGGTGATACACTGGCAGTCAGGTCTGTTTGCAGTAATCGAAACATCGAAAATATAATCATCAAGTCCGACGATGGGTTTGATATCCGCTCCAACTTCACAGTCATCTGCAAGTTCAAGAAGTCCGTTGTATGAAGCACCGGGATACATGCCTTCGCTTACTCCGATTTCAACGCCTGAACAAAGCATTCCTTCGGAATCAATTCCACGAAGTTTGCCCTTCTTGATCTTCATAACTCCTTCAACCGTCTTGTGATCCTTGGCTGTGGCAAATACACTTGCGCCGTCAAGCGCTACCGGAAACTTCTTTCCTGCAACTACATTGTCTGCGCCGCAGCATATCTGAAGTACTTCATTTCCAACATCAACCTTGCATACATGAAGATGTGTATCGGGAATGGGTTCGCATTCTTTTACAAGACCGACTACTACACCGGAAATATCCTTGCCGACTTCTATAACTTCTTCTACTTCGAATCCGCAAGAAAAAAGTTTTTCCTCAAGGACCGAAGGCTCGATATCTTCTATATCAACATATTCTTTTAACCAACTTAAAGGTACTAACATAATTTACTCCTTATCGTAATTACTTATTCTTTGTATTCAACAAAAATATCCATAAACATTTTATGTGCGATCTCCGTTTCCCGGACAAATGAAAACGGTTTTATACATCAATTTTAGTTATCATCAATCTGCTTAAGAACATTAATGTCAGATTCAAACAACAATTTAATATTATTGATACCATATTTAAGCATTGCCGTTCTCTCAATACCGATACCGAATGCA
>JAIKXN010000103.1 GCA_024684055.1 Lachnospiraceae bacterium
AAAGTACTTGACTTTTCTAAAAGAGGAGTATATAATATCGCTTGTGCTTGTGAGAAACAAGAAACGCACCTTTAGCTCAGTTGGTAGAGCACCTGACTCTTAATCAGGGTGTCCAGGGTTCGAGCCCCTGAAGGTGCAGACATAAAACCCTTGAAACTACAGTGTTTCAAGGGTTTTTTCTTTTCCATAACAAACCTTTCAAAAAACACATATGAAATGATTTCATATATGGCTTTTGTCTTTCATACAATGAGAAACATATGTTATGCTTGAAAAGCCTTTAAAACCATATAGCGTGTAAAATGCTATATATCAAGTGACGATCCCGATTTTTTCTATGATTGCTTCTTGAAGGACTCTGGAAATGTTTAAGTTTACTTTAGTTAAAGCACTATCATCAATATTGTAAAGCGAACATCCGATATAGCCGCGAACCATATATGAAGTTTTCAAAAAAAGCTTGATTTATAGGGTATACTAAGATTATAATATTGATGTTATACAGTATTCAAATTATACGGGTGTAAATATGAAAATAGTATTTTTTAGTGGTGATATCGGTAGAAGTGGTGGTACTGAAAGGGTATTGTGTACTATAGCTAACGGATTAGTAGCAAAAGGATATGACATAGTTATATTCAGTCTTACCGGACAAGGACCGGTCTTTTTTCCGTTAGATAAAAGAATTAAAGTATGTTGGATAGGTTCGAGAGGACTTCAGACTGATATTCTTCAGAACCTGAATAAATTACGAAAGTTTATGAAGGCTGAAAAGCCGGATTTTTTGGTGGACGTTGACATTATACTAGGGTTTTATTCTATCTTATTAAAAATGATGTTCAGGGATGTACATTGGATATCTTGGGAACATTTTAATTTCTATACTAAATTTCCTGTAAACCATAATTTGCGTAAAGTGGCTCGTTTTCTGGTAAGCAGGTTTTCTGAATGTTTGGTAGTTCTTTCCGAGGAAGATAAGGGGTACTATGAAAGTAATATGAAATTAAGATGCAGGATTGAAAAGATACATAATCCTACCCCTTACGATGTAACGAAGATTGAAAATGAAAAGACTATTGAAGAAAAAAAGGTATTAGCTGTAGGTGCGCTTGTCTGGATAAAAGGATATGATATGCTTTTGAAAAGCTGGCGTCCGGTAGAAAAAAAACATCCTGATTGGAAACTTCAGTTTATTGGGGATGGAGAGGAAAAAGAAAATCTCATTAGAGAGGCTGAAAAACTGGGGATAAAGAATGTTGAGTTTGTAGGAAAAGTTGCTGATGTAGTAGAATACTATAAAAAAGCAGCATTTTTGGTCCTTTCTTCACGGAATGAAGGTTTTCCCATGGTACTTCTTGAGGCTATGTCATATTCTCTTCCTGTAGTTGCTTTTCAGTGTAAGGCAGGGGTTACTGTTACTGTAAAGGACAATGAAACCGGGTACCTTGTAAAGAACAGGGACTTAAGAGATCTGGCAAGAAAACTGGATTCCATGATAGAAGATGATGAGAAACGTAGGATAATGGGAGAGAATGCAAAGAAGCATATGGAAAACTTCTCTCTGGAAAAGATCACGGAAGAATGGGATAGATTATTCCACGACCTAAAAAAATGAACTGAAAATACGTTTTCGAGCGAAAAAGTGTAACAACAACACATTTTTTCCGACGAAAAAGTGTTGAGATGATACAATAATTCGTCAGTCACGGTTCGAGTCCCCGGTCTATCATGGCTTTATATTCATCATACCCGATCCGGACGCCGCCCATGCTTTCCAAGTGGTCGGTATGGAACTGGCAGTCGATCATGAGAAAATTCAGGGTCTCCAGGTATTGCGCGAGTCTGATGAGCGCGATCTTGGAGCCGTTTTCTTTGTCGGAAAACATGCTCTCGCCGAAGAAACATCTTCCGATGACTACTCCGTAGAGGCCTCCGGCAAGTTCGCCGTCTATATAGCTTTCGACACTTGTGGCGAAGCCTGCGTTGTGGAGACGATGGTAGGCGGCTTCCATATCATCGGTGATCCAGGTTCCTTCGTTGAACTCACGCTTTAGTCTGCAACGATGCATGGTATCTGCGAAATCCCTGTTAAGGATGATCTCTGTATCGTGTTTTTTCATGAACTTCTTCATGGAATGGGATATATGGATCTCAGAAGGGCGGATGATGAACCTTTCTTTGGGGCACCACCACATGATGGGCTGCCCTTCGTCATACCACGGGAATATACCGTGATGGTATGCCAAGACAAGGCGGTTTACAGACAAATCTCCGCCTATGGCGAGCAGTCCGTCTGGATCGGCCAGCGAAGGATGGGGAAATGATATTTTGTTAGGATCCAGTTTGTATACAGCCATAGCGAGGTCCTTTCGTTATCGGATTTGCGTCAAAGTCACCTCGAAAACGCCTTCTGCGTTTCCTCGTTAACAAAACGATGCTTTGCATTGCTTTGTTACATTATAAAAATTTGCATCGTTCTTGTCAAATACATATATTAACATATATTAATGACGCTTTTTTCTTGACTTTTTTTGGAAAACGTGGCATAATGAATTTTGATTTTTTATATAGAAAGGGATGCTTTTAGCATACAGGTAAAAGTTATGGCAACACTGGTTAAACCTGAAGGTTATGCTTCTGCTCTCAGCATCAA
>JAIKXN010000114.1 GCA_024684055.1 Lachnospiraceae bacterium
CTCCAAATTGCCGTTTATCAGTCTGTCCATGTATTCCGAGCTTTCCAGGATCGCATCCGCATATTCTTCTTTCCGATCCGCATTAAGATTTTCTTTCAAACTTTCGGCATATCCTCTGAGTGCGGTAAGCGGGGTTTTTAAATCATGCGAAATCGAATTCATCAAGGTTTTCTTGAATTCTTCTTTTTCTCTCGCTGCAATAACTCTTAAGCTTCCGATAACAGAAATGACCGAACTTATAAGGAACAAGATGCCGTATAATATCAGGATTCTGCTTAAGACCTCACTGCCTCTTGATTCCATGTAGTTGGATTTATAAAAAGTTTCCATATAATAATTCTTAAGGGCAGAATCACTTTTGTTCTCATCAGATATACTTGAACACAAAAATGATGTCTTAACTACACATGTCAAATCTCCCTTAAGGAAAGATTTATTGTAGGAATAGTTTAAAGAATTATAAGCCGGCAGGTCATCAGACTGTGTAACTCCGCTTACCACATAATGATGTTTTGAGTCTGTGTTCATGTTTGATAAATAGTCATTTGCATTAGTCTCGCTTCCGACTATATATGCCACTGCCCCTTCTTCTTTGTTTTCAACTATTTCCAATCCGGTCGAATCGATGGAGTTTGAATAACTGTTCAGATCAAGCTCAAATCCGGCACTCTCAAACTTATCTTTATCAACAGCAAACATTTCTTCCACGTCCGGAATATGAGTGCTGTCAGTCATCATATTGGTGGGATAGAAATAATCATCGTCAGCAGCGTAAACGTTTACCCTGAAAAGCAGACGATTGCCATATCCTTCACCGTTTTTTTCGTTATACTCAGCCTGTGCTGCTTTCATCCACGAAATCAGTTCTTTTTCTTCATTAATGTAAATTCGCGGGCTGGCTGCATATATATAACCTGCCTCTTCATAATCTATCTCTTCTGCAGGCAGAACAAAGAAACATCTTTTTTGGGAATCCACTATGGTAAATCCTGAAGGGTCGGTTATTCTTGCATAAAACTGACCTTTATCATAATTTTCCGCGTTTGAACTTAAAATCAATCGATCTGAGTTCTTTACATTATGGATAATATTTTTTTCGTATCCTATATTTTCAACCGCCTGAATGATATGATTGTTTATTGTTTGTTGGGCATTAATCTCCGACAAAGCCCATTTTCTGTAATCTGCCTGGTAATATACGGTTGCAACCAGGCAAAATAATAATGTGAATATTACGGTCTGAATTATCAATCTTTTAATAATCGTTCCGGTTTTGTTTTTCTTCATAAAGTCTCCTTATCAAGCAATCTGTCAAAAAATCTATTCAACAAGCTTGTATCCCTTTGAAACTACGGTTTTTATCTGCGATCCCGCTTCTCCCAATGCTTTTCTTAAATTCTTTACATGGTTGTCAACCACTCTGGTTTCTACGTAAGCATCCTCTCCCCATATTCTGTTAAAAAGAGTTTCTCTTGAGATGACCCAGCCTTTATGCTTTAAGAGATAACAAAGAATCTCAAATTCCTTAGGCGGAAGCTCGATTTCTTTGCCATCCACCGTAAGAACAAGCGAAACCGTATTAAGTGAGATATTTTTGCATGTTATGATTTGGTTTTCGTTAGTTTTATTAACGCGTTTTAAAAGAGCATTTACTTTGGCATAAAGTTCGGCAAACGAAAAAGGTTTGCATATGTAATCATCGCAGCCAATTTCATATCCGTAGAGCCTGTCTTCTTCCGAGGTCTTGGCAGTAAGGAAAAGAATGGGAACATCCTTCTCTTTACGGATTCTTCTGCAGAGTGTAAATCCGTCTATTCCGGGAAGCATTACATCCAAAAGAACAATGTCAAAGTTTTCTTTTTCAATTAATTCCATCCCTTCTTCGCCTGTAGAAGCTTCGATCACCTCAAAGCGTCCTTCGGACTTGGCTGTAAAGTACTCGCTGACAATACCGCGAATCTTGTCATCATCTTCTACCAAAAGTATTTTCTCGCTCATTAATATTTCCTCGAATTCAATAGTTTATATAAACCGTATATTTGAAAACGAATCTGCATTCTCTCTTTTACAGCAAAATATCGTTTCCTTTCAGATCTGTATGAATAGATTATAATTCAAAGATGTATTGTTTGTATGTGGTTAATATATTTTTTAAATAAAAAATCCGAAAAGCCTTAAATACCATAAGACTTTTCGGATAAATAATTTGATTGAATTTTTTCTGTTCGGGATTTATATCATCCCAAAAGAATTAATGTTTCTTTGTTGCAATTTCGTCTTTGATCTTTTCGATGAACTCATCAAACTTAACCGTAACAGTCTCCTGCTCACCGTGAAGTCTGAAGGAAACATTTCCTTCCTCAGCTTCCTTCTTACCGATAACCGCAATGTAAGGAACCTTCTGAATCTGTGCTTCTCTCATCTTGTAACCGAATTTCTCGCTTCTGTCATCGGATTCCGCTCTTACGTTTGCATCATACAATGCA
>JAIKXN010000130.1 GCA_024684055.1 Lachnospiraceae bacterium
TGCGGAAAAGCAATTGAAGTTACTGAGTCTCAGATGGATGCTGTTGTCGGAATAAGCGGTTCAGCTCCCGCATATGTATTCATGTTTATCGAAGCAATGGCAGATGCCGGTGTGGCAGCTGGTCTTACAAGAGACAAGGCATACGAATTCGCAGCTTCGGCAGTAAAAGGAAGTGCGGCTTTAATGCTTGAGACCGGCAAGCATCCCGGAGAATTAAAAGACATGGTTTGTTCTCCTGCGGGAACAACAATCGCTGCAGTTCAGGTTCTTGAAGAAGGCGGTTTCAGAGGTGTTGTAATGGATGCAGTTGAAGCATGCGTTGAAAGAAACAGACAGTTATAAAATATTCTCGAGACATTAAAAAATACAAACCGAAATGTCAATCTAAATAAATTTGAATTACGTTTAAAGAATATATGTTCTGATACATATGCCGGAGTGAAAACTTCGGCTTTTTTATTTGGGGTTTTGCATTAAATAATTTGAAAAGCAGAAATTTTACGAGATGAAAATATAATTGAAATTATTTAGAGAAATTATTATTAGAGAAAAATTTTTTATGACATTGTGACATAATATTGATAAAATATATTATGTGCTAAGGAAGCAGAGTATATTGTGCCGGCAAAGCATTTGATTCGGACTTCCCGTTGCATTAAGCAGAAAGAAATAATACTCGTCTTTCTGTTAAGAAATATCAGAGTGTTTGGCGGTTTAAGGATGAAAATTAAAGATACTGAAAAAGACTATGATGAGGTATGTGCCATAAAGAAGGGCAAACACATATCTCCTAAAAAGCAGTCTGTTTTTTTACGAAAACTGATTGCGGTTTTATCGAAAAGTGAATTGAAAGCGACGAACTTTTCCTACGAGACGGATGGCATGGAAAAACTCGGAAAAGATGAACCCTGCCTGATTCTTATGAATCATTCCTGTTTTACTGATTTGCAGATAGTCGGAACGATTTTTTCTGATAGACAGTATCATATTGTCTGCACTAATGACGGATTCGTCGGCAAAGCAGGTCTTATGAGAAAAGTCGGATGTATTTCGGCATTCAAATTCATTACGGATGTCAGTCTTGTGAAAGACATGAAATACGCTTTGGAAGAACTGAAGAGTTCGGTTGTAATGTATCCCGAAGCAAGCTACAGTTTTGACGGCACGGAGACGCCTCTTCCGCAGAGTCTTGCGAAATGTTTAAAGTTAATGAATGTGCCGGTTATAATGATTAAAACCGAGGGTGCATTTTTAAGGGATCCTTTATATAACAATCTTCAAAAGAGAGAAGTCGATATAAAAGCGACCGTAAAATATCTTCTTTCGCCCGAAGAGATTAAAGAAAAAAGCAATGAAGAACTCAATGAAATTCTAAACAGAGAATTCAGGTACGATCATTTCAAAGCGCAGCATGAAAATAATATAATTATAGACGAACCTTTCAGAGCGGACGGACTTCATCGCGTACTCTACAAGTGCCCTGCCTGCAAAAAGGAAGGCCACATGCTTGGCAAAGGAATACATATAACTTGCGCGGGCTGCAACAAAGAATATACGCTTGAAGAAAACGGTACGCTTTCGGCATCTGACGGAAACTGCGAATTCAAATACGTAACCGACTGGTATGCGTGGGAAAGAGAAGAAGTCAGAAAAGAACTGGAAGACGGAACGTATCTTCTTGATACGGATGTTGAAATAAAAATGCTCGTTGATACTAAGAGTATTTACAGCGTCGGCGAAGGAAGGCTTATTCACAACAGTGACGGTTTCGAACTGACTGGATGTGAAGACCGCTTAAGATATTTCCAGTCCGGCAAAAGCACATACAGCCTTTATGCAGATTACTTCTGGTATGAAATCGGCGATATGATCTGCATCGGAAATACACAGGTGCAGTATTACTGTTTCCCGAAAGATCGGGAAAAAGCAATCGTTGCGAAGGCCAGACTTGCGACTGAGGAATTGTACAAAATACTTAATGGTTAGAACCAAAACAAAATCAATCCAAAAATCCATTGCATAACAATTATTGGATTGCGGAAAAAGATTGATTCTGCAAGGAAAGATTTCTCGAGAAGAAAAATTTCGGGAAACTGTTACATAAAGAGAAAAGAATGATTATTGATATCAAAAAAATTCCTGAAGGTGAAGAAAGTGTCGTTATAAGGTACAGAGAACTTTCCGGAAAGATAAACAAAATAATAGGGATTTTGAACGACGATGACGGCAAGATTTGGGGCCGCGTCGACGATGAAAACGTCTGCATAGAAACGGACGAACTTTTGTATCTCGAATCCGTTGACGAGAAGGTTTTTGCTTACACCAAAGACAAAGTTGTAAGACTTGAAGGAACGCTTAATTCTTTTATGAATTCCGTTAATGACGACAGCTTTTTCAGATGTGCGAAATCCGTTGTAATAAACGTCAACAGAGTGTCGTCGCTTAAAAGTCTTTCCTCGAACAGAATAGATGCAACACTGGAGAGCGGAGAGCATATTATAATTTCCAGAAGATATGCTTCGGAATTCAGAAGACTTTTGAAAGGAGACAGGTAAGATGAAAGATAAGAAAAAAGTATCCCGGTTTGAAAAATATCTTACAATGGAAATCGGTATCGAATTCAAAGCATGTCTTTATTTCTTCGGTTTCCTGTTTTTCTATTGCGTTCACAGACTTATTTTCGGCGAAACCGAAGCGAGCATTCTGCATATGGCTGAAATGATTCTGACCTGTTACGGAGTGGCATATCTTCAGGTATATGTTTTCGGAAACTGCGATGAGGCAGACAAACTCGGAGTTCGTGAATACCTCGGTTTCTTCGTCTGCACTCTTATATACTGCCTGGTTTCGTTTTTCGGAAACTGGTACGCAAAGAGTATTTCGTCGACACTGATTTTTGGCGGATATATTCTGTTCATGTATCTGTGCGTTTTCCTGATTTACAGAATCAAAAGAAAAATAGATGATAAAATACTTAACGCCGATCTGAAACAGTTTCAGAAAGAACACAAAAAAGTGAATGATAGCGACAAATAAGTGCAACTTACGGGAACAGATATTGTTCCCGTTTTTTATTTGTGGTAAGAATTGTTTAAGAAAGAAACATCGAAAAAAAGGTTAAGAAAATTTAGAGAAAAAGCTGACGAAAACCACCGGCGAAAAAAAAGAAAAGCGGAACAAAACACAGAATGAAAAGGAAAGCGCATATGGAATCAGAGAAAATTTTGAAAACCGAATCGGGAGATGTTCATTACTGGCTGTATGGCGAAATCAATCCGGAAAGAAAAACATTGTTTTTCCTGCACGGCCTGACGGCAAATCATAAACTTTTTGTCAGACAGACCGATTATTTTACAAAAGAATACAATGTTATTTCGTGGGATGCGCCGGCTCACGGAAAATCAAGACCGTTTGAAAATTTCACATATGAAAAAGCGGCTTTTGCGGCGAAAGAAATTCTTGAAGAAAACGGGATTGAAAAAGCTGTTTTTATCGGTCAGTCGATGGGAGGTTTTATTACTCAGTCCGTATTAAAAAGATTTCCCGAAATCGTGGAAGGCTTCGTTTCTATAGACAGCTGTCCTTACGGCGAAAAGTATTATTCAAAATCCGACAAATGGTGGCTGAGACAGGTTGAATGGATGGCCAAACTTTATCCTGACAAGGCATTGAGGAAGAGCATTGCGAAACAGGTTTCAACAACAGAAGACACTTACAGGAACATGCTCGAAATGCTCGATGATTACGACAAGAACGAACTCTGTCATCTGATGGGAATAGGGTATGCGGGTTTTCTCGATGACGTCAGCGATCTTGAAATAAAATGTCCGCTGCTTCTTATCGTCGGAGATAAAGACAAAACGGGAAGAGTGATAAAATATAACATGGACTGGTCTGAGGAACTCGGCTGCATGGTTTCGTGGATAAAAAATGCGGCTCATAACTCAAATATTGACAGACCGGAAGAAGTTAACCGCGAGATAGAAAAGTTCCTTAAAAAACTGTAATATGAAATGGTAAAACTACCGGACGAGGAAAT
>JAIKXN010000154.1 GCA_024684055.1 Lachnospiraceae bacterium
GTTTCCGAATAATCGATTTCTTCTGTCTGAAGACCTATCTGGATAAGCTTGTGTTCCTCATTCCAGGGGCATGTCGAGATTTCCGAATTAACGCCGAAAGGCTCTCTATCCGACTGCGGTCCCTGATAGTTGTAATCAAAATAATTGATCATTTCTTCTGCACGAACCGCACCTTCAGGGAAATTTCTTCTGCCGTCTTTTATCATTCTTCGAATGTTTGAATACGAAGCTGTATCAACGTCAGCCGAGAAAGTCGACAAAGGGGATATTGAAACATCTTTAAAAACACTTTCTCCGATTACGTTATATTCTTCAGTATTAAACTCGGGAACAAATACCGAACCCGGTCCTTTTATTCCGTTAACGGGATAAGCCATATATCCCGAATTGCTGCTGCTTGCAGCCGCGCTGCATGCGGAAGCGCCTGCCGACAAGGTATACTGTTGTGATGTCGAATAAACGATCGGCTCTTCCTTTCCGCAGGCCGTAAGCGAAACTGCTGCCATTATGGCTATAAATGAACTCATCATTTTCTTTCTAAAATTCTTTTTCATATTTATCCTCCGGAAACTTATTCTTTAAACTTTACTCTCACCCGACATTTTCAAATCAAATCTTTTAACCGGTTTTATGATTATTCTTAAAAAATGTCCCTGGCTTTTTTCTCTTCACATATATATAAAAAAATCAATCGCCGTTTCGTTACAGCGATTGATTAAAAATTTTTATATTTTTATTATTCTGAAATGATTAAAGTCAGATTTTCGTTTATTTTCCGGGCAAAAAAATGAATTGCAAATATATTATAAATTTTGTCCAAAACCGAAATAAGAATATCTGATTTTATAAAACCTACTCAAGTGCCAGCAAATCCGAGAATGAATAATTACTGTCTGACTCGGTTTCCTCTACGTTGATCGTATAGCTTCTGGTCTGACAGCCAGCTTTTTTGAGAGTGATCACTATCGTTCCGAGTTTTTTGTCAAAACTTATGGGAACAGTTCCTATCAAAGTGCCGTCAAGATAAAGCTCGGCTCCTTTGGGTGCCTCGACATATATCTTTCCGACTCCTGCTCTCTCACCGGTGCCGTCATCAGGATTCTCGGGATTTTCGGTCGGTTTGTCTTCAGGTTTTGTATCGGGTTTGTTATTGTTGTTATCCGTGGGATTGTCCGGAGCAACCGGTGCATCTCCGACACTCGGGGACGAATCGGGATTTTCGTCCTTATCCTTATCTTTATCGGTATCGTTCTTATCCGGATCTTTCTTATCGTCATCCTTATTCTCATCCGTCTTATCGTTATCCGTAACAGATGTGTCCGTGGTATCCGATCCGTCCGAAAGTTTTGTCAGCTTGATCTTCACGTCGGCGTTCGGTGCGCCTACCGAAACATACCTTGAAATGCTTTCATATCCATCCGCCCTGACGATCAGTTCGTGGATTCCGTACTCCACTCTGACAGGCTTCGAAGTATCTTTAACCTTTTCGCCGTCCATATAGATAATCGCGTCGGAAGGCTCCGTCATGAAACTTATATAGCCGTAATTTTTTTTAATCTCGATATCCTTAAGATCGATCGTCGCTTCCTGGTTTCTTCCGATGGTTACTTCTCTTACCGCACTCGTGCCGTCCTTGCTTATAAGGACGCTGTACTTTCCTTCGGGAACCGTAAGAAGCATTTCTTCCGTAATCTTGCGAATGTCTTTTCCGACCTCAATGAAACCTTCAATGAAATATTTATCATTTTCGAGGCTTAAATATCCATGGCCCTTGTCAACCGTAATGCTGTAGATCACATGGTCTTTTCCGTGAAGTGTCAGAACGTCCGTGTCTGCTATCTCAAGAACATCTATATTTTCGCGGCCCGAGCAGATGACCACATTGTCGTCAAGCTCGTATTTGTCTCCGAGATATTCCATTCTGGTCGCCGAATTGTAAAATCTGAAGCCTTCCACGTTCGAGTATGAAAAATAATCCGAGGTTATCTCAAGCGATTTTAACTTCTTTTCCTCGCGGTAAAAAGAGATGTTGCATATCTGTCCGCCGGTCAGCTGGCTGCCCGTCATCGAGTCGCCGTATCTGTCAAAGAAAAATGTCAGGTTGTCGTACGAAAGCGTATATCTGAGTCCGGTTTCGAGATTCTGGAATGTGAATTCCTGAGCATTTTTCGATACGCCGGTTACAACACAGGTATCGGAATAAATAAACTTCTCCGCCTGTACGAATTCCTCGTTGTCATCTCCCGTCTTTCCTGCACCGGGTATCTTTGCACATGCCGTAAAAGCCGTAAGAAAAGCAAGCGATAATATTAATTTTGCAAAAAAAGATGAAATCTTTTTCATGCCGTTTCCCTTTTACTGCTAAAAATCAACAGATGTTATTTCTGATAATTTCAAGGTTTCCTTCTTTATTATATGAAAAATCAGAAGATTACACTATATCTGCTTCTACATATTTTTCAATTCACCGAGCAGATATTCCTTCGTATTGTGAGAAGGATCTTCTATAACATCTTTTAACATCTTATCGAGAATTTCCCCGAGTCCCGGGCCCGGTGTCACACCGGCTGCTATCAGGTCTTTTCCGGTCACGGCGAGATCTTTAAGACTTACGCATTCCCTGTTTGCCATTATCTCTTCGTAATCGGCGATGTTATAATCAAGTCTTTCAAGTTTCTCTTTTCGTTGATAGTCGCTCTGAGCTAAAAGATCCGCCCTGAAAACCTTGAAAATATCGGGAAATGCTTTCTCTCCGATCCGATTGATTGCACGACGCATAAGCCTGGTTCCCTTTTCGATCCGCTCATCATGATATTTTACAAGAAGAGAAGCTTTGTCGATAGTTTCATTGTCGTATTTGAGTCTTCTCAAAATGGTTTTTGCCATCTCATATGATTTTATCTGATGACCGTGAAAATGGTCAATTCCCTCTTCATCCGTTGTCTTACTGAGAGGTTTGGCAATGTCGTGAAGAAGCATTGCGATGCGAAGCGTTCTGTCCGCTTCCATATTTTCTATGGATTTTATTATATGATCTCCCACGCTGTAACAGTGATGAGGATTGTTCTGTCCGGTCTTAAAACAAAGGTCGAGTTCGGGAATAAACTGTGCCGTAAGTCCCGTTTCATACGCCGTTTTCAGCATTGAAGGATTGTCCGAAACAAGGATTTTGTTAAGCTCCGCCTGGATTCTTTCCGCGCTGATATTCTTAAGCGTGGGTGAAAGTTCCCTGACTGCTTCAAGCGTTTTTGGCTCTATGTCATATCCGAGCTGTGCCGCAAATCTGATCGCGCGAAGAAGTCTTAACGCATCCTCCCCGAATCTCTCCTTTGGCTCGCCCACGCACCTTATTATGCGTGCTTTTATATCATCCATGCCGCCGAAAACATCAACAAGTCCGTCGGTATCGTTGTAAGCCATCGCATTAATGGTAAAGTCTCTTCTTAAAAGATCTTCCTTAAGATTCGAAGTAAAAGAAACTTCTTTCGGATGTCTCGAATCTTCGTATTCTCCGTCGATTCGATAAGTCGTAACTTCAAAACCCTCTTTTCCCATAAGGACGGTCACGGTTCCGTGCTTAAGTCCGGTATCAACGGTTCTTTTGAAGATTTTCTTGACTTCCTCCGGTCGTGCATTCGTGGTAATGTCCCAGTCATTCGGA
>JAIKXN010000199.1 GCA_024684055.1 Lachnospiraceae bacterium
AAGTGTCTTTGCACTCTCTTCTCTATCCCTCACTAAGGCATCAAAGTATTCCTTATTCATTTTCCGACCTCCTGTTTTATGAAGTACAGCATGGTTTACTAACATCTTCATTATACAACAGAACTAACTAATTGTCAATAAACACATCCTATTTTCATGTGCAAAATTACCAGTAGCACGAAATGTGCAAGTGATACAAGAAAACCGGAAAAGAACTCGCTCTGCCGGTTTTTTTGTCTTCTTTTCTGAAAGAAAAACAGAATCACGAATCACCAAGATACTTCTCAATAACATCCATGACCTGTTCAGTTCGCTTCTCTCCCATCCCGCTGATCGCACGGATTTCCTTTTCCATATCTCTCAGATCAATAGGCTTGCAAAGGTTCTGCGCGTACCGAATGAGAAAAGCGTTCAGCTCCTCGCGGCTCATTTTCTTGATCTGCCGGTATGTATCCCGGTCAATTGCTTGCTGTTCCATGCTGTTTACTTCCTTTCTGAAAAGAAAAGTCAAATGCCGAGCTGCTTTACAATCCGGTAAAAGCGGTTTGGCTTAATGTCGAGCTTTTGCATTGTTTCCCTTGCTGTTTGCGTACCGGCTCTCCATTTCGCACACTCAGTCCGAAGCCGGTCTTCATCTACCGGAATCGGCTTCCGTCCTTTATACTTTCCGGCAGACTTAGCGATCTCGATGCCTTCCCGCTGCCGCTGCAAGATCGTAGCGCGTTCCAGCTCCGCCAGAGCTGCGAAGACCGTCAACATGAACTTGCCCTGCGGAGTTTCTGTATCCAAATTCTCTTTCATGCTAATCAAACCGACACCTTTATCGGTGAGATCCTGAACGATTTGCAGCATGTCCTTCGTGCTGCGTGCAAGTCGAGAGAAGTCAGATACTACAACTACATCACCCTCGCGCACATAGTCCAGCATGGTTTTCAGCTGCGGACGGTTCATGTTCTTGCCGCTGCATTTGTCAATGAACGTCTTGACAATCGGTTCACGGAACGTCCGGAAAGATTCAATCTGCCGGGCTTCGTTCTGTTCCTCGGTCGATACCCGTGCATACCCGATATAAGTCTTTGACATGATACACTCCTTTTATCTTTCAGGAAGGATATTATAAATAGTATATGAGGATTAAATCGAATTACGAAAATTTGATTTCGTTCCATGATCGACAGCCTTCCTTGAAACGATCACAAATCTTCTTCACATTGGCGCGTGTAAGGGTAACATTATCTTTTTTTGCATCTATCAGTATATCATAGATGGCTTTCTGATAAACAAGATCATATTTAGCTATTCTCAGAAAATTCGATCTGCGCTTACCTTCATTTATTGCGAGTTTTTGAATAAGCGGAATCAATCGTGAAAATTCAAGATATTCGTAGACTTTTTTTCGCTGATTATTATCCCCATCAAAACCAAGTCTACGAGCAATTTCTATTCCTTTATTACCTTTAAATCCTTCCTCAATCAGTTGAGCTTCCAAATGTGAAAGAAATCTTGCTGTGGGTAATGGATTCTCAGTATCTTTGAGGAATATGTTAGACTTTAGTTCATATAATATTTTTTCTGGTTTTGATTCGTTAATCGTTGCTTTATTCCTTACATCTTTTTTATACCTTTTCAAATTATCCAATGCTTCAATCATCTCGACGAGCACCTCAAGTGCAGCATATCCGTCTTCCGGGGAGAGTAAATAAAATTCCCTGTCTTCGGAATAACGCAAGTCAGGATTCAAAATGTCAATGAGTTTATGCAGTTTCCTATCTATTAGTTCAAAAGAAGATTCGCACGTTGCATATATCTCAAATTTTCCGGGTACTCCTGATGTGTTTAATTGTTTTCTTCGCGCTTCTACATTTTTCGTGTATCCAATTTTAATCATGTCCGGGAACGCCTGATTTGTGAAGATGTAGACAAAACCTTGCTTTGCTGCCATGCTTAAACCTCCTGTATTTGATTGAATACATAATGCGCCTATCTGAAAAAGAAAAACATACCGATAGGGTGTGCTTCGTCTTATGACACATCCCAAAATAGAAAACCGAACTTATATGACACAAATTTCAAGCCTTTTTGAATATGTCGTTAGGGTGTGCTCTAACAGTACACATTTATTCGGCATCTTCCTTTTCTTCTTCAGGAATGTAATGATGAAATTCCATATCAGCTTCGATCAGCTGGGTGATCAACTCAGTCAGACT
>JAIKXN010000200.1 GCA_024684055.1 Lachnospiraceae bacterium
TTCAGAAAAATACGTTCCGAAAAACTCTTCAAGTGTTTCATCTGTATTATCTTCTTTTAAAGGTTTAACGATAATAGCATCAGGACGTATGCCGGGCTTTAAATATGCCGTCGGAGGAATAGATATATCCACCATAAGCAAAAGACCTGCCTTTTCATATTTTTTTCTGATTACGCTTAAGAATTCAACGCTTCCCGGAAGAGTAACATCAACGCAAAGAAAATCCAGCAATGGTTCATTTGCCAGAAATTCTCTGCCTTCGGCAATACTTCGAACAAATTTCATATCCCAGTAATCATCCGAAATTTTTGCCGCGATATTTTTGTATGCTTTCGAAAGCATTTCCTTCTCGCTGTCTTCTTTGGTTAAAGTTAATAAATATATCATATTTCCCGCTCAGTCTGATAAATAGGTACAACAATCGAATCTGTTTCGTCGCCTTCGTGCGCCGACAGGAATGCATTTCCTGCTTTGAGTTTCTTTGTAGAGCTTGCATAATTCAGATTAGGGAACTGCAAAAGTCTCTGCTCCTGAACACTTCCTCCAAAATAAGCACCAACCTTATTTCTGACAAAAATGGTATAGGTTTTGTCAGCAGCCACTTCAGGAGCTTCATCCTGGTTGAGTGAAGCAAACCAGAATACATTATGTCCTGTGCCTTTGTCGAGAATATTCTGAAGAAATCCTGAAAAATCCTGTACTCCGTCTTCTGCTTTCTTTGCATTCTTAACAAACGCAACAAGATCGCAGATAATGAAAATCTTCTTTTGGAACGGTTTCATCTTCTGATATAGTTTCTCTTCAGAGAAACCTTCTTCCATACATGCTTTCTTTACCTGGTTTCTTTCCACGAACTGAGGTAAAAGTTCAGCGAAAAATGTTGCCATATCCGGACGATTGTTGATATGTTTTGCTTTTATTTCGTTCGCAAGGCTCTTTAATTCATTTGTAAAATCAAAGATTACTACTTCACAGCCTGCCATGGCAGCCGAACATGCAATGATCTTAAGCGCATTCGTTTTTCCGGTTCTTCCCTTTCCGGAAATAATATATGTATAAAATTTTCTTAAATTGAGTGAGTAAATATCCGCTGCTTCCTTATCATAACCAAACGGCAGATAATCACCTGAAGCCGCAGCACTTTTAACTTCTTCAAGCGCGCTGTATGTCTGCCACTCGGGCTGATCGGGAATGACGGGAATGCTTTTCGCTTTCTTTCCGGTAAGCGTATCTATGAAAGCCATCATTTCCCTGCTTCTTTCAACTTCTTTTTCGCTCTTTCCGAATATTGCCGCCTGCCATTCAAGCACTCTCTTGTCAAGCATCACAAGACCGCGTCCGGGGGTTTCTCTCGGAGTTATACCACAGTGTCCGAAAATACTGCCGTATTCAGATGTATCATTACAGTTCAACGTCATTTTAAAGCCAAAGTTTGCAAGAACCCTGTAATTTAACGCATTTGATGTTGCGGCTGTAATTACAATCGAAATACCGACACCTATAGCCTCACGACTCAAAGAACCGATAAGTTCGCTCTCATTTGGGAAAAACTCCTTAAATGCAGCAAAATTGTCTATGGCAAATACAATCATCGGCAAATCGGTATGTCCGGCTTCCAGATAAGCCGAATAGTTTCCGACGCCGCTCTGCGAAAGAATCTTCTTTCTTTCTTCAACAATATGGAAAAGAAGTTTAAACAAATTCTTACATTTTTCATTTTCATTTGAAAGAACCACTCCCCCTACATGAGGAGCTTTTTCGAACACCTTTAATACCATGCTGCCGCAGTCGACAAGATACAGGTTAACCTGTTCCGAACTGTATTTCTTCATAAGGCCATAGATTATGGTCTGAAGAAGTATGGTTTTACCCATCTGTGAAGATCCGACAATATAAACGTTGTCTTTTGAAAGTGCAAGTTCAACCGGAAGCTGAACCTGAAGTTCGGGATCGTCATAAATACCGATCGGAACCACGATATCCGAAGCGTAATTGCTGTATTCGAGTTCGTCTGTTTTGATAACCTGTGAAAGCGAAGGAAGGCAAATTCCGGGAAGATGCGCAATATTCTGATTTTCACAGTAATCATGAATATAGTTGACGATATTCTGAAGCTGTGTAATCGATTCGCCTGATTTCTTCTCGTGTTTGCTTGAAAAGATTTCTTCTTTCACTCCGTTAAGAGCTACCTGCTTAATCTGATAATCTCTGTGTCCGGCTGATATTTCACTGTCAGAAGGTCCTCCGCTGTATGCAGACTGGAAAAGTTCGAATATTTCATCATTGCCGACCTGCAGATATGCACGACCGGGTTCACGGATTTCCGCAGCAAGAGGAGTCTTTAACATTTCTTTACTGTCTTCGGGTGATGCAACTTTAAGACAGAGTCTGAAACGGCTGTTCGACCAGATCTGCGCATCTACTACACCGCTTGGCTTCTGTGTTGCAAGGATAAGATGTATTCCGAGAGAACGTCCGACACGAGCTGTCGAGATAAGTTCTTTCATAAACTGGGGCTGCTCAGCCTTAAGTTCGGCAAACTCATCGACTATCAGGATCAGATGAGGAAGCGGAACACTTACCTCTTTTGCACGGTATTTCTTAATATAATGACTTATCTGGTTAACTCCCGCCTGAGCGAAAAGTTCCTTACGTTTGTTAATTTCGGCATGAATACTCATTAAGCTTCGATCTATTTCCCTGCCGTCTATATCGGTAATGCTTCCTGCAAGATGGGGAAGATCTTTGAACTGATTAACCATACCGCCGCCCTTAAAGTCTATTATCATAAAACTGACTTCATAAGGATGAAAAAGTGTCGCAACCGACAGAATATATGTCTGTAGAATTTCGGATTTACCACTGCCTGTGGTACCTGCAACAAGACCGTGAGGTCCGTGTGCTTTTTCATGAAGATCAAGATATACGATTTCATTCTTTGCGTCAACGCCTAAAGGAACAGCCATTGTCTTGTAAACCTGACTCTCTTCCCATCTCTTTGTAAGGTCAAGGTCTTCAGCCTTAAAGATTCCGAGAAGCCGGAAAAGAGTAATGCTTTTTGTCAGCTGACTTTCAAGACTTACTTCATCCACTTCGACACATGCCATCTTTTGGGCGATTCTCCGGACCTGATTATCCTGAATTGAGAATGACTGATAATGCTGAACCAGACCGGCATTTCTCGAATCCATCATCTCATTTCCGGAATCGTTAAGACGGATAAGTTTCTGACAGTCGGGAAGCAGTTCTTCCGATTCGTTACAGAATACAAAAGTTACACCGTAATCTTCAGTCATCTTGAAAAATCTGCTTAAAGGATGACTCATTATTTCATAAGGTTCGGTTATAAAAATAACATACTGGGTCTTGCTTTCGTCTCCACCGGCGGGTCCGCTTGAATTTTCCCTGTTGTTGAGTTCCTTATAAAGGTTCTCAGCAAAGAGTTTGTACGACTGGCTGTCATATGCAATGTTACGAAGTCCGGAATTTTCATTGTAAAAATGTCTGAACCATTTTATCCATTCGTATTTTTTCAGATCTTTAGTCGGAAACATGATTCCGAGCTTTACGTCCTGATAGGAATGACGGACACAGATATCCGTGAGCATTACTTTTATATGCTCGTAAATACTGTTCTCACTTCCCACGATTCCGACCATATTGTACTTTCTTAAAGGAAGAAGTACCGGAGCCTTTTCAAGTCTCTCGTATTTTTTTGCAATGATCTCGGGCCATGTTACCATCTCGTCTTCAATAGAAAGTCGCTCTTTTTTTGAATACTTTACCTGCCTGCGGCTTATAACATCACCTGTACCGACACGGACCGAAAGGAAGTCCTCATCTGATACACTTCTCTCGAAAAGTCTTCCGTCGAAATTCCAGACGGACTGCATGGTTTCCTCAATAACCGGAGTATTCTTTTCAAGAAGCATCATCTCTTCGTTTCGTTTTTCGATTATTTCCTGTTCTTTCTTTTGAGCATATGCGGTATATGCCTCAACACGCTTTATCTCATCTTCCTTAAGTTTCTTTTTCCCGGTTACGTAAGAGATAATACTTGCTATAATTCCGGCACTCATACTGCAGGCGGAAAATATAACGAAAGAACCTCCGCCTCCAATCACACCTCGAAGAACAACGATTACAAAAAGCATGGTTAATGAAGGTAAAATGGTAAGAAAAAGATTCTGTTTATTATCCTTTGACTTTTCGGGCGGATCGATATATTCTATTTCCTCATCTAAAATCTGATAATAAATTCTGGTACTCTTGTTAAGATGGGGATAATTCATGTGAGTCTTTGAATCAACATGTTCGTGTGTGTTAAGACCCATGGTCTGAATCATCGGGTTGTTTCTGAAATAAAGCCTGTTGCCCTTAAGGAAAAAACTGTGTCCGGCAATTGCAAAGAAATCGTAATCACATACCGAGTGTTCCTTCTCTATTCTCGACCCGTTTACGGAAACACCGTAACGGCTGTTGTGATCTATAATCTTCCAGTTATTTCCGTTCTTTACAAAAGAAGCTGAATCACTTCCGATCGCTTCATCGCGTATCAAAATCTGACATGCCGAATTACCTCCGATTTCAATCGAAGAAACATTCGAAATGTCTATATAATGGGAATAATCATCCTGGTCGCTGCTGAAACTGCGCAAAAACTCACAATGGCAGATTTCGGCATCCCCATTTTGATAATGAATTGAGAATTTGCTTCCGTGTTCGATGGAAACCGTCCTTAACCTTAACATACTGTCATCGCTAAGATAGTTTCCTTCCCCGGCAAGAACTTTCCATTCTCCGTTCTCATCCCTGTTTAAAATTATTTCAAAGTCGGAAAAAAATAACTCAGAAGGTAATCGAAAAATACAGTTTTTTGTAGTTCCGATCATTATTTCAGAAGGAGAATCCGTACCTACTTCAAATTCGCGATACGTTTCTCCGAAATATAATTCGAGATTAAATCTGACATCCCCCAACGTCGTGTCCCCTTTTTCTTTATTTTTTAGTTATTATCAGTTTCTTATGTAATGTATAACGCTTCCGTTTCGAACTCCGAACTCA
>JAIKXN010000255.1 GCA_024684055.1 Lachnospiraceae bacterium
TCTGGTTGCCCGAAAGAGCTTTACCCTTCATACTTCCACGGAACTGCTTACGATGTTTAACTCTCTTAGGTAATAACATTATTTTGCACTCCCTTCTTTATTTTCTTTTACGGGGAGAACTTCGCCCTTGTAAATCCAAACTTTTACGCCAACTTTGCCGTAAGTTGTATCTGCTTCTGCGAAACCGTAATCTATGTCTGCACGTAATGTCTGAAGAGGATTATTACCGTCACTGATCGTCTCGGTACGCGCCATATCAGCACCGCCCAAACGGCCTGATAACTGAACCTTGATACCAAGAACGCCTGACTTCATTGTTCTTGTCATGGCCTGCTTCATTGCTCTTCTGTAAGCAACACGGTCTTCGAGCTGCTTAGCGATGTTCTCAGCAACAAGCTGTGACTCTTTCTCAGGTCTCTTGATCTCTTTGATATCTACATTTACAGCCTTACCTGTAATCTTCTTTAATTCCTTCTTTGTATTCTCGATATCAGCGCCACCTTTACCGATTACAAGGCCGGGTTTTGATGTATAAACAGTAACTTTAACTTTGTTGGATGCTCTCTCGATATCAATCTTGCTTACACCTGATGTGTAAAGTTTCTTCTTAAGATACTGTCTGATGTTGTAGTCTTCAACAAGGCAATCAGCAAAATCAGCATCTGCATACCACATAGAACCCCAGTCCTTGATAACGCCTACTCTAATACCATGAGGATTAACTTTCTGTCCCATACTTTTCCTCCTATCTTTCATTGAGCACGATGGTGATGTGGCTCATTCTCTTCTCGATTCTGTAAGCCCTGCCCTGTGCTCTGGGTCTGATTCTTTTCATTGTAGGTCCCTTATTTGCATAACATTCTTCGATGTAAAGCTTTTCGGGATTCATTCCGTTATTGTTTTCAGCATTAGCGATTGCACTGAGCAAAAGCTTTTTGATAATGCTTGAAGCGTATCTGGGATTATATTCCAAAATAGCTAAAGCCGTGTTAACGTCTTTTCCTCTGATCGCATCAAGTACGAAGCAAGCCTTCTGTACTGATACTCTTGCGTAAGATAACTTTGCCGAAGGTCTTGTCTCACGGTTTTCTTTATTACGCTCTCTCTTGTATTGTGATCTGCTTCTCATTTTTTCTTCCATGGATTAAACCTCCTTCCTTACTTTGATTTAGATTTCTTTTCGTCTTTTCCGTGGCCTCTGTAAGTTCTTGTGGCTACGAATTCTCCGAGTTTATGTCCTACCATATCTTCTGTTACATATACGGGAACATGCTTTCTTCCGTCATGTACCGCAAATGTATGTCCTACAAATGAGGGAAAGATTGTGGAACGACGTGACCAGGTCTTGATTACTTGTTTATTACCAGCTGCATTTAATGCATCAACCTTCTTTAAAAGGCTAGCGTCTGCAAAAGGTCCTTTTTTTAATGATCTTGCCATTTTTTCCTCCTTATCAATTGCGCTTACTTAATAGCGCGTCCGTCTCTTCTTCTTACAATGAGCTTGTTAGACTGCTTGTTCTTCTTTCTGGTCTTTAAGCCCAATGCCGGCTTACCCCAAGGTGTGCAAGGACCGGGACGACCGATACTACACTTACCTTCACCACCACCATGAGGATGGTCGTTGGGGTTCATTACAGAACCGCGTACTGTAGGGCGGATGCCCATGTGACGCTTACGTCCTGCCTTACCGATATTGATAAGGTTGTGATCTACGTTACCTACGATACCTACTGTTGCTCTGCACATGATAGGTACCATTCTCATTTCGCCTGAAGGAAGACGAAGTGTTGCATACTTTCCTTCTTTAGCCATGAGCTGTGCGCTGTTTCCTGCGGAACGAACCATCTGGCCGCCCTTACCGGGTAAAAGTTCAATGTTGTGAACCTGAGTACCTACAGGAATTTTATCAAGCGGCAGGCAGTTGCCGATTCTTACTTCGGCATCGGGACCGTTCATGATCTTCATGCCGTCCTTTAAGCCTTCGGGAGCAATGATGTAGCTCTTCTCGCCGTCTGCGTAGCAGATAAGTGCGATGTTTGCTGTTCTGTTGGGATCGTATTCAATACCGATTACTTTTGCGGGAATTCCGTCTTTGTTTCTCTTGAAGTCTACGATTCTATATTTCTTCTTGGCTCCGCCGCCATGATGTCTAACTGTTATCTTACCCTGATTGTTACGTCCTGCTGTCTTCTCCATAGCCACGATGAGTGATTTCTCAGGTGTCTTCTTGGTAATTTCAGAGAAGTCAGAGCCAGTCATATTTCTTCTGGAAGGTGTATAGGGATTATATGTCTTGATTCCCATTTCTTTATTCTCCTTTGCGTTTATTTATTATCATGCTTCATTGCATATAGATTCGGCAATTAGATACCTGTGAAGATTTCGATATCCTTGCTGTCCTCAGTAAGCTTAACGATAGCTTTCTTTGTCTCAGCTGTTTTGCCGTATACATTGCCACGTCTCTTGTTCTTTCCGTTGCAATTTAATGTGTTAACACTTGCTACTACAGCGCCGGGAAACATTTTTTCAACTGCATCCTTGATCTGGTTCTTTGTAGCATCGGGATTAACTAAGAAGGTATACTTCTTATCGCCCATACCGGACATACTCTTTTCTGTAACGACCGGCTTTAAAATAACGTCATAATATTTTAAATCTGCCATCTTATGCGTACACCTCCTGGATTTTTTCTACCGCATCCTTGGCAAGAACAAGTGTCTTTGCGTTCATAATGTCGTAAACATTGATGCTGTCTGCAAGAGCTGTTTTTGCGTCTGCGATGTTTCTTGCGGATAAAATTGTATTTGCATCGTTCTCTTTGATAACAACGAGTGCCTTCTTTGCATTTACGTTGTTAAGGAATTCAGCGAACTTCTTTGTTTTGATCTCGTCGAACTTGATTTCGTCGATTACCATTAAGTTACCTTCTGCAACCTTGTTTGTAAGAGCGGACTTAAGAGCAATTCTCTTTTCCTTCTTGTTTAACTTGAATGAGTAATCTCTGGGTACGGGAGCGAATACCACGCCGCCGTGTCTCCACTGAGGAGATCTTGTTGAACCCTGTCTTGCATGACCGGTTCCTTTCTGTCTCCAGGGTTTTGCACCACCGCCTGAAACCTCCGAACGGGTTTTAGCCTTCTGTGTTCCCTGGCGCATATTTGCAAGGTGCTGAACTACAGCCATATGTACTAAATGTTCGTTTACTTCGATGCCGAAAATATCATCGAGCAGATCCATCTTTCCGACTTCCTTGCCTTCCATATTGTAAACAGATACCTGAGCCATCTGTGTGTTCCTCCTTTCGTCCGATTAAGCTTCTGCCTTAGTAGTTTCTTTTATTGTAACCAAGGCTTTCTTGGGTCCGGGTACAGCGCCCTTGATTAAAAGTAAGTTCTTTTCTGCGTCAACTCTGACAACTTCAAGATTTCTTACTGTAGCCTTCTTGCCACCCATCTGACCGGGCATACCTTTGCCCTTGAATACACGGCTGGGTGAAGAACATGCGCCGTTTGAACCCTGATGACGATGGAACTTAGAACCATGTTTCATGGGTCCTCTGTGCTGACCGAGTCTCTTGATGGCACCCTGGAAACCTTTACCTTTTGTAATGGCTGTTGCATCGATCTTGTCGCCTTCAGCGAAGATGTCTGCTTTGATTTCCTGTGCAAGAGTATATTCGGAAGCATTCTCGAACTTAAACTCTCTTACAAAACGCTTGCTGGTAACTCCGACTTTTTCGAATTTCTTCTGCATAGCCTTTGTTGTACCGTTGCGATGAATGATTTCCTTCTTGCCTGCAGCGTCTTTGTTAATAATCTTGTCTTTCTTGTCTACGAAACCTACCTGAACTGCTTCGTATCCGTCGTTCTCAACTGTCTTAACCTGTGTTACCACGCAGGGACCTGCCTGAAGAACTGTTACCGGAATGAGTTCACCGTCTTCTGCGAAGATCTGTGTCATTCCGACTTTGGTAGCTAAAATAGCTTTTTTCATTTTTTCCTCCTTTGCGTCGGAGCCTCGAAGGCTCTCACAAAATGTAGTTGAACCAAATTACTTCATCTTTATATCAATGCTTACACCGGCAGGCATCTCAAGTCTCTGAAGCTCTTCGATGGTCTTGGGTGTGGGTGTAATGATATCGATAAGTCTCTTGTGGGTTCTCTGTTCGAACTGTTCTCTGGAATCTTTGTACTTGTGAACAGCACGAAGGATCGTTACAACTTCCTTTTTAGTAGGAAGCGGA
>JAIKXN010000261.1 GCA_024684055.1 Lachnospiraceae bacterium
CGATATGTACAAAAATGGTTATTATGTCGAAAAGAATCAGGCGCAGTATGAGGAGATTATTGAGAATCTTTATCCGAGGGTAAAGAAATGCAAAAACGTATTTGATCCCATCCCCGAAGTTTATACAAGACTTGCGAAAATCCGTAAGGATCAGGGGAATATAAAAGAAGCGATAAATCTTTATCTTTACGCCAAGGATTGCCTTTCGCAGAGAATCAGTTACAACGCTTTCTTCGGCAATCTGAACATCATGAAATGGCTTATCGACGATCTTTATGAAATCATGGATTTTGATTATGAAGATTTCGATTTTTACGATTTGTATTATCTTCTGAAATCACCCGGAAAAATAACGTTCATGTATGATGCGAAAATGCAGAAAATCGAGTGCGAAATGGATGGCGCAGAATGTGCGGTATGCTTTAACGGAAAGTGGTTTCGTAACAGAGATGACTTCTTCAAAGACGCCTGCATTGGAAACAGAAAACTCACCTCAATTGCGCCGGATTGCTATGGCTTTGAGTTCGAAAATGCCGAATGATAATAATGTATTATTTCTACCGATTCTGTAGTGAGAATTTTTTAAGTTTGAATTACGATTTAAATCAGAGTAATGAATGAAGAATGCAGAAAGGTAAATGAATGAGAATATTAAATGTTGATGACAATGCGATAAAGAGCGCCAAAATCAGCGCAGAAGTAAAAAGAGTCGACAGAAATGCAGATATTGAATGGGCAAGAATTGGGCTGTCTGCATTATTCGGAGAATGAAGACTGGGAAACCGGACTTCGCAGGATGATCGAACAGATTCTTTAAAAAGCAGGGACGGAAAGCGTTATCATAAAAGCAGGAGAAAGATATGAGTTTTGTAATTACAGGCGATACGCACGGGATGCTGGATATAGGAAAAACAGTTGAATATTTTAATGAGCATGAGGGCGAATACAACAAGGATGATTATCTTATCATACTTGGTGATGTCGGTGTCTGCGGATTCAACCCGGAGGAAGAAAAAGAGACGAGAGAAACGCTTAGAAATCTGCCGGTAACGGTTCTTTTTATCGATGGAAATCATGAGCATTTTGATCACCTGAATGCATATCCGGTTGAGGAATGGAACGGCGGAAAAGTTCACATGATTTATGATGATATAATTCATCTAATGCGCGGACAGGTTTATAACATCGACGATAAGAAGTTCTTTTCTTTCGGCGGTGCATACAGCATTGACAAGATGTTCAGAAGAGTCGGCTTTTCGTGGTTCCCGCAGGAATTACCCTGCCCTGCAGAATACGAAGAAGGATTTAAAAATCTGGAAGCCAGTGACTGGAAAGTGAATTACATTTTATCGCATACTTCACCCAGAGAAGTCGGTGCTGCAATGGGCTACGGTGAAATGTCCGACAGCGAAATCGAACTCAGACAGTATCTTCAGAGAGTGGCCGACAATACCGAATTTGATGCATGGTATTTCGGACATTATCACATAGATGAGGAAGTAGAGGATTCGTTCTTCTGTTTATATAACGATATATTTGAGATATAAAAAATAACCTTCTGTTTATACAAATGTATTAAGCAGAAGGTTATAATATTTATTCAGTTTTTAAGTCTACCACTTCAAATAAAATCTTAAGAATCTCCAGAAACTCAAATGGCGAAGTTCGGTAAGAAACTCGCCTCTGATGCCTTCGGTTTTTTCACAAACAGTTTTCAGATAATCTTCACTGTCCTTTTTATCGTACAGATAGTTTTCAAGATCCGTCATGAATTCAAGTTTCGAAAGAGGATATTCTTTTGAAAGTCTTGAATAATATTCGCTAATGGTTTCTCCTTCTTCCATAGGCCTTCCGAGAAGTTTAAGTATTGCAAAGATCTGGCGGCTTATAATGACGAACTGCCTGTCATATGTAAGTTTCTTAAATCGCATTTTTGCAATAAATCTGAATAGCGAGAAGAAGAGACTTATTATCAGGATTCCGAATGCTATCGGAACAGCAATCATATACCATTTAAGAACGATTGCATCCTCATCATCTTCCTCTTCATCGGGAAGTTCGGGCAGAGGATCGGAAGAGTAGTTGTACTTGGGAGGCGCACTCTTATCGTAGCCGTAGAGTGAAATGGTTAAATTCTCGGTATCCCAGTATGTGTTTCCGTTAAAGCCGGGTGTAGAGTCAAAAGGAATCCATCCCGCGCCGTCGAAATAAACTTCCGCCCACGCATGCGCCATGGATGAAGTGATATAAATTGATGAGAGAGAGTATGTGGGTGTACAGTAACCCTGAACGTATCTTGCGGGGATGCCTTCGGCTCTTGCAAGGAGTACGAAAGCAGTAGCAAAGAAGTTACAGTAACCTTCTCTTTTTTCGAGTATGAAGTAATCAAGAAACTCGGTTTCAGTATCCACGTAAGCTGGAAGTTCTCCGGGTGTGAGTGTGTAGTTGAAAGAAACAAGCAGCTGCTGAATTCTTCTCAATTTCTCATAGTCTGTCTTGCAGTCTTTTAAAAGTTCATCCATGTACTCACGAAGATCGTCTGAGAGTACGACTTCGCTGCAGTATTTTTCTTTTATATAATCCCTGTGTGCAAGGTAATTCTCGTAAGAGTACTGCTTTTCTTTCTTTATATTGGCATTTAAGAGGCTTTCGTCATACGATTCTTCCGTAGGAATCTCAGCAGCTTCAAGGTATTTTATAAACTCATCGCTTTCAGTATTCATGAGCAGATAATTCATGCTGTACGAGGTCTGGAAACTCTTCGTTTCAGGCCACATCATGTCAGCACCTTTATTCTTTATCTTACTGTTGTATATGTCGAAATGACTCTTTCTTACAGCTGATTTTCCGGGAGCAAAAACATAGTTG
>JAIKXN010000002.1 GCA_024684055.1 Lachnospiraceae bacterium
GCGAACTCCCTTAACCACTCAAGTTCCGTGGCCTCCATGTTCATCTTCTTTAAACTTAAGCTTGCGGTCTCCTTTGCGCGGCCAAGCGGTGATACATAGCATTCATCCGCTTTTACGTTTTTCATTCTTTCCGAAAGTGCTTCGGCCTCTTTCCATCCAAGTTCGGTCAAAGCATCATTTTCATAATCGGGATCACCATGACGTACTATTATAAGTTTCATTTTTGCCTGCTCCTTTTTTCGTGTAAGTACATTACTCTGGACTGAAGCGTAAGTTCAGCATTCTTGCCGCAGACGTCAACGGAATCATACTGATGCATCCGGCCTGACAAACATAATCATACGCACCGTCCTTACCGATGAAACGATGCTGCCCGATTAGCCCCTGCATAGAAAGTATGAACTGTCTTGCCTGCTGTCCGGTTATAGTTATCATAAATGTTGATTTCCCTTACTAAATATCACAAAAGTTCATTGCCACGTTTAATTGTAATATAATCAGTTGATCGCAACAACCTCTCAGTCTTTCTTTTTGCGCTCTTCACGTTTTCTTCGTCTCTGCTCGCGATTATTTTTTTCAGATTCAAAAATCTCCACCGCAGCGTCGATCAGTTCATCAGACCAGACTTTGCCGCTTGAGATCACATTTGCCCAGGGGCAGAGTTTTTCATAGTCGTCATCAAATACGATCGTATACGGAGGACCGCACCGATCATTGACATCCATATACAGATCCCGCCCTTCGCTGATCAATTCATATACGTCACAGTCATTCGCACCATCCGGCAACTGATCATAAATCTCCTTGGTAATCTCATACAATTTATAAAATCCCATGCCGCTTCTTTGTGCGGTAAATAGATTTCTTTCCTCATCATAGCAGGCTTTCCAGCCGCATCCCTCTTTAAACTCCATGATAATCTCCCCCGCAGGTTCCGAAAAAATCGCTTCCTAAAATTTGTTGATATGACTTTCCTTCCAAAAGCAGTAATATACTGTTTCTGTGTATCTGAAAACTTTTAGCAATATCAATAATCCTCATTTCATTTTATCAAACATATCGCTCATTATCAAACCCTCCGCTTTATACTAAAGATTTGATATTCTTTACTGTTATTTATCCCAGTTATCATTTGAAAAATGTACAATGCTTCCAAGCAATCCATGCTGAGCCATCATAACAAGACTCCGAAGATTTTCCAGGTAGTTTGCATACTCATCCTTATTGGGAAAATCTGACAGTTCCATTTTCTTCGCATGTTTTACGAAATCAGAATGTGCCCAAATGCCTCCCTTCTCTCCAAAGGTATCTTCATCAAAATTCGGTTCGCCACGATCTTGTGAAAGATCCACATTTTCCAACGGATTCTCAATCCAGTCTCCGTAGTAATAGTTCAATTCTTCCAAGGTATAACCGTATCTGCCGCCATCCAGCTTTAATCCTCTGTTTTGGTAGCAATCATAAAATTCTTTGAGGCCTTTCGAGCCACTTCTTTTGGTTTCCTCTAAACCACTTTTCATATCATCAAACCTGTCTGCTGTTTTATCCATAAAATTCACAATGATAGGCAGTACGGAATTCACAACCCTTTCCTTGTCTAAGGAAAATCCATCTTTTTCAAGGTATTCAGCCAGTTCCAAGCGTTCTTTCTTATCACGAATATCTAAATACATTTTTGATTCCCCCCTTCAATTAAACCCCATAAGTTTTATTTTTCATCCGAACCATTAAGCATGATGTCCGAACGATTTATCAGCCCAGCCATCATCCACTGTCTCGAGTACGCCTGTGTTGCCCACTACAGATCTCACAAGACCGATTAATTGATTCCATTCTCTGGGATATGCATTATCGCCCAATATTTTTATCGGCTTTCCTTCATCTAATTCAAGGCTTATCTCCCACTGTTCTCCATCACAAACCGCATATCCGATTGGTTCATATGATTTCCTCCATTTTTTGATGCGCAAATCCTCAGGATTTTGAACGAAATCTTCTAACGAAACATCGCTTATTGCATCTTCAACATCGCTGTCTTCAAATAAAAATGAATCAGATTCAGGATCAAATATATGCTTCGAATAGTGTAATTTACCATTCTCTGCACAGATTGAAATATTTGATGAGCCAAGAAATCTAGCTACATGTAAACTTATTGAAAACTTTTTAAACATCTTCTTTACCCTCCTTAATCTCCTCATACTTCGCTACTACGATTTTCAAGATATTCTTAGGCATCGAAAGTGCCAGACCGAAAGGATTAATTACAATTCCTTCAACGTCATCTTCAAGTCCGTTTTTAAGGATGTTGTAGATAGGAACATTCATTGAAATATTAGTAGTAGGCTGCTTGTTTAGCTCTTCCATATCCGTATAAAGCGGAATCCACTTAACTCCGTCTCCGCGGTGAACCGTATCAATTCGAAGTCGTACCTGCGGCTCAATCGTTACCGTATCGTTTTTGCTCAGACCCATGATGTCAACCGAACCAAATACATTGTTAACATCAACCATCGCTGCAGGCGCTTCGCCGTCTTCCATCATTCTTCCCAGAAGTGCATCGAACATTCTGTAGAGATTATCTTCCGAACGCTCTTTTGCAAACAGCTCTGCTGCCTTCTTTATGTACTTGTTGTTTTCGTAGGGATCAGGCTTCTCACCGTCAAGGAAAACTCTGAATTTCTCAAGAGTC
>JAIKXN010000089.1 GCA_024684055.1 Lachnospiraceae bacterium
ATCATCCCCCACCTCTCGCTTTTAAACTGAGATGCCCGCGGGTAGATTATTTACTCGGGTCTGTTGCTTACTTCGATGAATTTGTTGAGAACTTCGAGTGCTTTGCCGGAATCGATAAGTTCTGCAGCGAGTTTAACGCCGTCAGCGAAAGTTTCTGCTTTCCCGCCGATGTAGAGGGAAGCTCCGGCATTAAGAAGTACTGCGTTTCTCTTGGGACCTTTTGCGCCTTTTAAGATGTCAAGTGTGATGGCTGCGTTCTCTTCGGGAGTTCCGCCCTTTAATTCATCTTTTGTGCACTTCTCGAATCCGAAATCTTCGGGCTGAATGGTGAAGGTTTTATACCATCCGTCTCTGATCTCGCAGATCTTGGTGGGTGCGCTCATTGAGATTTCATCGAGCTTGTCCATTCCGTAAACTACCATGCCGCGCTTAACGCCGAGGCTTACGAGAACCTGTGCAAGGGGCTCTACAAGATAGTCATCATATACACCGAGAAGCTGCATTGAAGGTGAGCCGGGGTTGGTAAGCGGTCCGAGGATGTTGAACACGGTTCTGAAACCGAGTTCCTTGCGGATAGCGCCTACGTATTTCATAGATGAGTGATATTTCTGAGCGAAAAAGAAGCACATTCCGACTTCATTAAGAAGCTCAATGCATCTTTCGGGGCTTTGCTGAATGTTTACACCGAGTGCTTCGAGGCAGTCAGCGGTACCGCATTTTGAGGAAGCTGCGCGGTTTCCGTGTTTAGCGACTTTCATTCCGCCGGCAGCTGCAACGAGTGCACTTGTTGTGGAAATGTTGAAGCTGTGTGCGTTGTCTCCGCCGGTACCTACGATCTCGAAGATATCCATGTTTGTTTCAACTTTGGTTGCGTGAGCCCTCATTGCTGCAGCACAGCCTGCGATCTCGTCTGTGGTCTCGGCTCTTGCGCTCTTTGTTGACAAAGCTGCAAGGAATGCCGCATTCTGAGTGGGTGTTGTTTCTCCGCTCATAATCTCATTCATTACAGTATAAGCCTCATCATAAGTTAAGTCTTCTTTGTTTACGATTTTTACGATTGCTTCTTTAATCATTTTTTGTTCCTCCTGTAAGGTTCAGTTGAGCCTTTTTTATTTGGCTCATTTTTCCATAGCGGACTCTGCTTTATCCGGAATGATGGTTAACGTGTCGTATTGGTTATCTGTTGTTTTGTTAAATAATAAATTATAAAAAGTATCGGTATTGTTTTGGTATGGTCTGAGTTTTATCTGATTTTTTAGTTTTTTAAGGTCAGATTTATTCATTCTGTTCTGCTTTCCAATCAGATTTCGAGGAAGTTTTTAAGCATCTGTCTTCCGTCCGGTGTAAGGATTGATTCGGGGTGGAACTGAACTCCGTAAATCGGAAATTCTTTGTGAGCCACACCCATTATTTCGCCGTCAGCGGTTTTTGCCGTTACCTTCAGGCAATCGGGCATTGTCTTTTCATCGGCAGCAAGAGAATGATATCTGGCTACGGGAGCGACTTTAGGGCAGCCTTTAAAGAGAGGCGAGTCCGTGTCGAGTGTCGCATCCGACTGTTTGCCGTGCATAAGGCGGATTGCGTAGGTGATCGTGGCACCGAAAGCAGCGCATATTGCCTGATGTCCGAGGCAGACACCGAGAGTAGGTATCTCGGGACCAAGAGTTTTGATCACATCGATGATCACGCCTGCGTCCTCGGGACGTCCGGGGCCGGGAGAAACGATGATCTTGTCAGGCTTAAGTGCCCTGATTTCTTCTACACTCAATTCGTCGTTTCTGATCACTTTTATATCGGGATTAAGTTCTCCGATCAGCTGGTAAAGGTTGTATGAAAAACTGTCATAGTTGTCTATCAGAAGAATCATGTCGTCACCTCCTTAAATATCGGAATCTGTCGCACTTTGAAGAGCGGTAAGCGAAGCTTTTGCCTTGTTTAAGCACTCTTCAAATTCAAGTTCGGGTACTGAGTCAGCCACGATTCCGGCGCCGCTTCTAACGAAGACTTTACCGTTCTTTTTGTATGCGATTCGTATTGCGATGCAGGTATCCATGTTTCCGGTGAAATCGATATATCCGATCGCTCCGCCGTAGATGCCTCTCTTGTTTCCTTCGAGTTCTCCGATAAGCTTGCAGGCTCTGATCTTGGGTGCTCCGGAAAGCGTTCCTGCGGGAAGTACCGCTTCGATCGCATCAAGTGCGTCTTTGTCGTCTCTGATTTTTCCGCAAACCGTCGAGCCGATGTGCATGATATGTGAGAAACGGACCACGCTTCTGAGCTTTTCAACGAATACGGTTCCGAATTTGCTTATTTTTCCAAGATCGTTTCTTCCGAGGTCAACAAGCATGTTATGTTCTGCGAGTTCTTTTTCGTCTTTTAAAAGTTCTTCTTCGAGAGCGATATCTTCTTCCTCGGTTTTTCCTCTTCTTCTTGAACCTGCAAGAGGGAAGGTGTGAAGTACGCCGTCTTCAAGTTTTACGAGTGTTTCGGGTGATGCACCCGCAACTTCGACATCTGTGCCCGAGAAGTAAAACATGTAGGGAGAGGGATTTATTGTACGAAGCATTCTGTATGTGTTAAAAAGGCTTCCTTCGAACGGAGCGCTTAAGCGGTTTGAAAGCACAATCTGGAAAATGTCTCCCTCGTGAATGTAATGCTTTCCTTTTTCAACCATTTCGCAGAACTCTTCCTTATTAAACAGAGGTGTTACTTCACCGAGAAGTTTTCCTGCGGGCTCGCTGACTTTTTCACCTGTTTTTAAAAGAGTTACGAGCTGCTTAAGTTCCATAGTTGCCTTGTTGTATCCGATTTCAATGTCTTTTAAAGGCATGTTAACGATTAAAATGATTTTCTGACGGACATTGTCGAAAGCGATCACTTTGTCGAAAAGCATGAGGTCAACATCTTTAAATGCCTCTTCATCGCTTACGTCACTTTTGACCGTCGGCTCGCTGTATGCGAGATAGTCATAAGAGAAATAACCTACGAGACCGCCTGTAAATGAAGGAAGGTAATCAAGTCTCGGACTTTTGTATTCCGATAAGATCTGGCGCAACTCATTGGAAGGATTGGAGGTATGGATATTCAGGTTACCTGCTTTCATTTCACCGTTAATGCAGGTGATCTCCATTTTGGGGTCGAAGCCCAGGAATGTGTATCTGCCCCAGGTTTCGTTTGCCTGGGCTGATTCAAGCATGTAGCAGTGGGTAGATACATTTTTGAGTATCTTCATAGTTTCAATAGGAGTAGTGAAGTCAGAAAGAATCTCGGTGCTGACGGGAACTACGTTGTACTTGCCTTTGGCAGCGATTTCTCTTACTTCGTTTAATGAAGGTTTGATTTCCATGAGTTGCTCCTTTCTTTTGGTGCGAAACGAACTGCCTGTAATTCGTCTGGTTGTTGTTACAAAACATATGCAGACAGAGGTTAATTTACTAAGGTTTTGTTTTATAGGATGTTGTTACTTTTTTTGTCTCGTTTTTGTGTTGTTACAAATATTTCCAAGGGGGTTGTATTTTTATGCTTTTGTATCAGGGTATTTACGAGGCTTTGTTTTTGTATAAGTGAAATAAAAAAGTCCCTGACAAAATCCACTGATTCTGTCAAGGACGAATAATCTTTTATCCGCGGTGCCACCCTGATTCACGATCTGACTCGTGCGCTTAGCGAGATACCTTCATATCTCCGGCAATTTACGCATGCCTTACGTCGCAGAATACTTTGTAAAATACATTTGACTGCGCCCTCAGCGGTCCATTTGACAATTTGTTTCGTACCCGGATCTCAGCACCCCGGATTCTCTGTAAGGGCATCATTGCCTTTATCTCCGCATCAACGGTTTAACGTGTTAAATTATTTGAAATATAACACAGTCAAAAAAACACGTCAATATTTTTTTCGGGAGAATTTAAGTTTTTTTGGAAAAAAGCTTCTTTTTTATAAAAGGTATCCTCTTTTTTATAATAAGAAAAAGTCGGACAGATATCTTTTTGGATTATTCCTGATTCAGCCGGGCATCAGGATTTCAAAATTTTTTCTTATATATAAAAAAGAAATGCCACAGTTAATTTGACAAAAATATAACGCAAGTGATAGTATGTTACTGTTTTAGTGGGATTGGGATTCTTTTGTAAGCATTTTCAAGACGAATGAACAAAGTTTCACATAAAGCAGGAGGAAAAATTATGAAAAAATTTGTATCGATTGTTTTGGCAGCACTCTGTATGGGTGCAACACTTGTCGGATGCAGTAAGGCTAATGCCAATGCTACCGACTGGGAGTATATTAAGAATAAAAATGAGATGGTAGTCGGCATCACTCTTTATGAGCCGATGAACTACTATGACGAGAACGGCAAATTAATCGGTTTCGATACCGAATTTGCTGAGGAAGTTTCAAAAATCACAGGCGTTCCCGTAAAATTCCAGGAAATCGAATGGGATCAGAAGGAAGTTGAACTTAAGTCAAAGGCTATCGACTGCATCTGGAATGGACTTACAGTTACAGAAGAAAGAAAAGCCAACATGGCATTCTCTACTTCATATGTAGTTAACGAGCAGGTTGTTGTTATCAACAAGAGCAATCAGGACAAGTACACATCTCTTGCAGATATGGACGGAATCAAGGTTTGTGCAGAAAGCGGCTCCGCAGGCGAGAGCGCAATTCAGGCAGATCCACATCTTTCAACAGGCAATTATCTTGGCGTAAGCGCACAGAAGGATGCTCTTCTCGAAGTAAAGGCCGGCACATGCGACGCAGCAGTTCTTGACTTAACACTTGCAAAGGCAGTAATCAATGAAGATACAGACTACAACGATCTTTTAATCCTTTACGGTGCAAGCCTTCAGAGCGAAGAATACGCAATCGGTTTCAGACTTGAAGATACAGAAACAGTAAAGACAGTTAACGATGCCATCGCACAGCTTCTTGCAAACGGAAAACTTGCTGAACTCGGCGAGAAATACGGCGTAGACGTAATTAAATAATTAAACGGGAGAAGCTCCCCTTAAAACATAACTCTTTTGACATCCGAAAAAACTTTGATTGCAGTATTTGCAGGGATTTTCGGATGTCTTTTTTTGCTCTTTTTCGTGATATTTCACAAAATTGTCGTTTTGCCGAAAAAGTCCCGAAAATGCGTTGCGTCAATTGTTTTTCAATGTTATGATTCAAACACAAACGGAAAAAAATCCGTTTATCATCGAAATGGATTTATCCATATCTCAGGATTCAGAATGTCGGATTCCCGACACCGAAGTTTTTCGGATTTTCCTGCTAAACAGTAAAACTAAACATTATTAGCAGGAGAAAAGCCAAATCTCCTGCAGACAGGAGGTACTATGGCAAATGAAAAACAATTGAACAGTGAGATTCTTGACAAAGAGATTTATGAAAAGGTAAAACCTTTAAGGGCTATTGATGATGCTCTGTTTCGTCTTTTAGCATCCAGAAAAGAAGTGTGTCAGGAGATACTCAGAAATCTTCTGGATGATGATAACCTTGAGGTAATCGAAGTGACGCCTCAGGATGAGATGATAAGCCTTTTCAGAGGTGTGGTTCTGGATGCACTCTGCAAACTGTCGGACGGACAGTACTGTAATATCGAGATGCAAAAGAACGATAGGGAAAATGATGTAAGAAGAGTGCGTTTTCATGCATCACTTGTCACGGCAAACAAAACACCGAAAGGAAGCGATTTCTCCGAGATACCCAATGTGAAGGTGCTTTATATCACCACATATGATGCTCTCGGAAACGGTCAGACCGTGACGCACGTATCCAGATGTCAGAGAATTGACGGAGAATATTTGCCGATTAACGACGGAGAGGATATAATATTTGCGAATACTGAAATCGATGACGAGACCAAACATTCGAGACTGTTAAAACTTTTTTTGAAGTCGGAAAGTTTTTATGATGAAATGTTTCCGGCGTTAAGCGAAGCGATAAAGTTTTATAAGAACACGGAAAGGGGGCAGGAATCAGTGAGTGAAGTAACAAAGGAATGGTTTAAGGAAGGTTATGAAAGAGGAGTAGCTGATGAGCGCACCCTCACCGATAAAGAAAGAGCCCGCGCTGATGAAGCTGAAGTACGTGCCAATGAAGAAAAAGCTCGTGCTGACGCCCTGGAAAAAGAAGTTAATGAGTTAAAGAAAAAACTGTCTGCTATCAAAGAAGATACTAAATAACTTAAATCAGAAAATTTCAATTATCAAAATCCAATACAGAATAATAAAAAATGTCGGTACTGTTTCAGTATCCGACATTTTTTTAATGATATGATAGTGCTTCTCCGTTATTACATCAATAACGCTCTAAGTTGAATAATGTATATTCATCAAAATCTGTAAATAAGCTCCTGTCCGCAAATCTTTCAAAAATCCGCATTACCTGATTTAGTAATCTCTCGGCATCATTTTGCTTACCATTTCTCCAACAGTCGGTTCCTTTTTATTCTTTAATTCTGCTATCTCGGAACCTGCAAGGAAAGCTTCCGGCTGACTGTATTTTTTATGCAACGCTTTGCTTTCTTCTACCAGTTCGGCACGGAGTGAGCCGTAATTAGCCGATTCCATGTCGATCTCGGTTTTGTTCGAAATATTGTTTTGAGAGCAAAACGATCTGTACTTTGCAATCGCCTTGTTTTGAAGATCGTTAAGTATGTCTTTGAAAAGTTTATCAAGCTCTGCAACCTTTAACTCTCTTTGAACTTCAAGTTTTTCCGTGCTGCTCAAAATACCGGATGCATTGTTTATATCATATATCAGTTTTTCAATTTCTCTTATGAGGATTCTCTTTTTGCTGCCAAACTCGCTGGTTTTCAACTCTTCTTCATATTCATCCGCGAACTTATCCATGATGGAATTGAATTCGTTTTGAAGTCTTAAGTTATTGAGGCATGCATCTTTTATTTCAATATACTGCTTTCTTAATATTTCATCTGCAAGAGAAATCGCTTTTTCGTAATCCGGATCCTGCGTAAAGTCTTTCTTGGAATTCTTAAGATTGTCGGGATTGTGACGGATATTTGCCGCCATGCGAAGCCAGTACGCTTCAGGCATTCCGGGATTAACCTCTATCAGATCCGACGTTATCGACAAAACTGCGGCATAATTTCCCTGAAGTGATTTTTTAAGCGCATCTTCGTACATTGCTCCCGTACTTCCGGGTTCATATGAAACGGGCTTTCCGTTCTTATTTTCTTTTAAAATATTTGTAAGATAATAATTTATATTTCTTGCCAGAATCTCCATTGCATCCGGATTCGAAAGAAGCTGAGCCTGTTTTAAACTGAATGCTCTCGGAAGCTCTTCGGGATCGTCGCAGGCAAAGAAAATCTGTTTTTTCATATCAGTTTCCATTAACTTAAGGAAACGGCTCCATTCATTCTTTACCCAGGTTGCCGTAAAATATTCGGACTTGCTTCCGATGACTGCCATAACTTTTGAGCTCTTTAATGCAGCAAAAATATAAGGTTCGAAATCCACGCTCAGTTTGTCTTCAAGTGTTACCCTTGCAAAGAATACTTTGTAACCCTGTTTGGTGAGGATTTCATAAAGCTTGGTGCAGTAAGCAACGTCTTCCGTGGTTCCTTTTGTATCTTCATCGGTTTCCTTGTAACAGATAAAAACATCGTACGGAGCTTCGTTCTTGGCTATTTCAAGATACTCGGACTGAATTCTGTTTATTTCCGAAGCTTCTTTGACGATGACTTCTTTCTGTTTGTCATCGCATAATTTTAAAGCTTCAATATACGAATGATAATTAAGAATGCTTTCATCTTTAATTCTGTGAAGTGTGGGAAAAAACTTGCTGCTTATGGGATCGGGAACATACTCGATTCCGTATTCGCAAAGAGTTCGAAGCCACAGTATATCCGCTGTGGGAACATTTTCCGAAAGAATATTGTCATAGATACGAATTGCGTTATCGTATTCTTTTTCCTGTCTTAATTTGTTGGCACGATTTAACTGCGTGATATACTTTTCCGCAGTGGGTGAGACAAAGTTAGTGGCACCGCAGTACTTACAGGTACAAAGTGCCGATTTTACTTCCAAAACACCGCCGCAGCATCTGCAGTTTAACGCTTCTACATTCATTCCGATCCTCCTTATACAATCCGGTTTTCTGCCGTCTGAATATATTTCCCCTAAAATTTTTACCCTTTGAAATACATTATACTATACAAAAAAATCGGGTGCAAATTCCAAAAAAACAGAAATGACGCGGATTATTTCCCCTAAAAAAGCAAATAAAAAAAACTCCCATCCTTTCGGAACGGGAGAAGTCTTTATCTTTTATTGGTATGTCAGATTCAAATCTTTATATCCTGCTGTCCGAGAAAATCATTCTCAGACTTCTTTTCCGCATTTTTCATTCATGCTTTAAAAGAAGCTGATGAACAGATCAGATAAAAATATTTTCAGGCCTTCTTTTCCGTAACTTCAGGCCATTTGGAATAAAGCAGTTTCAGAAGGATCGGAGTAAGAACCGATGATGTGATGATAAGTAAAATTACGGAAGTAAAATATACCGGATCCAGCAGACCGACATTCATGCCTTTCTGCGAAACGATCAGGGCAACTTCACCTCGTGTCATCATTCCGACACCGACCTTAAGCGCATGCTTCATCGGAGTCTTGCATGCTTTCGCAAACAATCCGCAGCCGATGATTTTTGAAAGAAGCGCAACTGCGACGAAAGCGAGTGAGAAAAGAAGTATTTCTCCGTTTATGTTCTTTATGTTTGTCTTAAGACCGATACTTGCAAAAAAGATCGGTCCGAACAAAACATACGAATTTATATCCATTCTTCTTGCGATGAATTCGGAATCATGAATATTGCAGAGGATTATTCCCGCAAGATAAGCACCCGTAATATCGGCAATTCCGAAGTACTTCTCTGCGCAGTATGCCATTATCAGACAGAACGCAAGACCTGCAATTGTAATTCTTCTCGAGTGAGGATATCTCTGATCGACTTTTTTGAAGATCCTGTATGCGAAGAATCCGCCGACTACCGAAATACACATGAAAAGGACCGTGTTGCAGACTACGGTTATCGGCTTTGCTGCCGAATCGTAAAATCCTATAACAACCGTAAGCACAACCATTCCGATAACGTCATCGATGATTGCGGCATTAAGGATCGTGGTTCCTATTTCTCCTTTTAAATATCCCATTTCACGAAGCGACTCGACCGTAATACTTACACTGGTCGCGGTCATGATGGTTCCTATAAAGAGCGCTTTGAAAAAATGATCGCTTCCTATCGGTGCAAATCCGTAAAAAAGCATATAAAGCAGCGTACCTCCGACAAGAGGAACAAAAACGCCCGCACATGCCACACCGAATGCTTTAGGTCCCGTTTTAACCAGGTCTTTCAGGTTGGTTTCGAGCCCTGCGGAGAACATAAGCAGAATTACGCCGATTTCTGCCATCTGCAGGATAAAATCATTCGTCTGCACCCATCCTAAAAGGCACGGACCTATTACAAGGCCGGCAATGATTTCACCGACTACCTGAGGAGCTTTGCATTTTCTTGCAATTATTCCGAACAGTTTGGCTGCGATAATGATTATCGCCAGATCTTTAAAGACATTATATGCTTCCATAACGACTTCCTTAAACTTAAAACAACAAATCTTTTATTTTCTTTTAAATACCATTTCCGTGGCATCTGCACCTGTACCGACTGTGTATGAAAGGGTGTTTCCCTCCATTTTTACATTTTCGATAAATGTGAAGGAATCGGTCATATTAAAGTTAAATCTGTCATTTCCAAGATATTCGAGATCAAAAGTTATATTGATCGGTTTCATATCCATTTCTTTCAATTCGCAGGTATAATTAACTTTACCCTCGCTGATGACATAGGTTTCCTCTACATTTTTCTTTAATTCTTTTCCCGAAAGAACGGTTCCGTCAGCGTTATGTTCTTCGACCAAAACCCAGGTACCGTCGATTTCTTTTTTACCGCATCCGGTTATCAAAAAAGAAAACGCCAGCAGGAAAGAAACTATTACAGCTGTTATTCTTTTTTTCATTTTTTTCTCTTTTCTATATATATGCACTGTCAACTTTCCCTATATTGCTACTTTTTTTTGTTTTTTGCAAGATTAATATTTTTTTATCTTTATTCAAGACTTCAAAATAAAGCCAAAAAATCCCCGCTGCGCTCTTGACTCGTCCCTTGGGGCCGAGATTATACTGACCTAAACGGAGGAACAAGATGAAAGTACTTAAGATTCTTATAAAACGGAATAAGTTCTGGATCGCACTGGCGGTGTTTACGGCTTTGATTTCAAATCTCTCCCAGATGTTTTTCGCTTACTTCATCGGAGAGCTTGTCAACAAAATCGAAACCCGCGACACAATAACCTTTTCATTTCTCGCAGTTCCGGTAATTCTGATTCTTTCGAATGCTTTCACGCAGTTTTTCAATCAGTTTATCGGACGTTTGTCAGCTGAAAAAATGGCACACACCCTGAGAGTCGGATACGCGAAAATATTACTCATGCGTTCCTCAAAAGAAAACTGCAGCGTGGCCGCGGCCATGTCTGTTGCGCAAAATGAACTCGCACAGGCAAACAGCTACCTCGGAAATACTTTTTTTGACATAACGGGAATGGCTTTCATGGGAATCATTGCAACCGTTTTTCTTCTTTTTCAAAATGTGCTTCTCACAGTCATACTCATAGTGCCGACGCTTTTAATCCTTATTTACGTGGTTTACTCGAGCCGTAAACTTTCGGGAATCGTAACCGCCGCACAGGAAGAAAAAGCGCACATGAACAAAACGGCATATGCAATGATACACGCTTTCCCTTCGGTAAAAATTTTCGGCGGAGAAGAGCTTTGCAAAGAAACTTATAATAAGCGACTTCAGGGGTGGAAAAAACATTTCGTGAAACTCGGACGCCTCAGCTCTTTATACAATACGCTTTCGGGAATTCTTTCGAGAGTCCCGCTTCTTATTCTCTTTCTCGCAGGAAGTTTCATGGTAATTCGAGGAGATATTCTTATCGGAACACTCATCGTTTTTCTGATCCTTCAGAAAAGTCTCACCATGGCTATAATGAATCTTCCGAACTGGTTCGCGAATTTTAAAGTATTCACAACAAACCTTTCGAGAATAGACATAGAGTAAAATATTTTCAGCAGTTTTTTCCTGAGGTTTAAAGCATCAGCTGCGGAATTGATGTCATGAACAACATTTATCTCAAAACAGGCAATCTTTTAATAAAAATCAAAAAAATCACTGTCCGATAAACCGGACAGCAACGGAGAATACCATGATCGAATTAAAAAACCTTTCATTTACATATGAAAATAAAGAAGTATTCAAAAACCTTTCGCTTAAAGTAAAAAAGGGCGAAAAAGTCGGCATTATCGGCGAAAGCGGATGCGGAAAGAGTACGCTTTTAAGACTGATGGCCGGACTTTACGAACCTTCCTCGGGAGAGATGATCATCGACGGCGAAAACATCCCGGAAAAAATAATCAGAAAAGTTTCCGTCATTATGCAGTCTCCGATGCTTCTCCCGATGTCCATTCGCGAAAACATTACCATGGGACATGAGGTTTCTGAGGATAAATTAAAAAAGATACTGGAGGATGCAAACATAAAGAAATGGATCGATTCGCTTCCGGAAGGTATCGAAACATATCTCGGTGACAGGGCAGACGAACTCTCCGGCGGACAGGCACAGAGGATCGCCATAGCAAGGGCCATGTGCAAAGACACGGAAATCCTTCTTCTTGACGAACCTACCTCTGCACTCGACGGTGAAAATGCCGCATCCGTTCTCGAAGCTCTCGATAGATTTTCCATAGGTAAAACCGTAATCCACGTAACACACAGAAAAGAACATCTCAACGGTTATGACAGGATTTTTAATATGAAAGACGGCTGTCTTTTCTTACAGTAAAGGAAGCATATAATGAACAAAAACGTTTTTAAAATCTTAAAAGAACTCGGCCTTTTGAAACTCTTTACACTCGTGCTCCTGCTGCGCCTTCCATTCGATTTTCTGAATGCCGTTCTGTCTGCAAACATGATAGAATCCTTCATCAGGATATCCGAGGTTAAAGACAGCGTTAATTTGTTAAAAACTTTCGGCGTTTTCCTTTTCTTTACATTCATTCTTTTTGCATACAATGCACTCATCTGGTCCACGATTTCAATTTATGCAGACATGCTTTTTCACAAAAAACTTCGAAACCGTATTCTGGATATAATGCTTTCTTCAACCGGTCGCGATATGGAAAAACTCTCCGCAGGCGACTGGATCACAAGACTTAACAATGATGTGGACAGAACTTCAGATTATCTTGTTACGCCGATAAATTTTATGCACGTTTCCATAGCGGCATTCAACATGTTTTTATCATCGCTGGTACTCGTCTTTCTTAACTCCTCGCTCTACCTTCTGACGATCCTCGTGATGATCCCTTTCTTCATTTTAAGCAATGTGATCATTATAAGAAAAATTCCCTTATACAGAAAAAAATCCCAGGAAGCATATGCGAAATATACTAACTGGATGGAGCCGATAATCGAATCAAAAGAAGCCATAACCGTTTTCGACGGGCAGGATGCGGTAATGGAAAAAGTCGAGGAAGCAAGCAGAGAAATACTTCGCAATAATCTCAAGGCTCATATGCTTACGGCATGGTCTTCGTTCTTTAATATTTTCTCGGGCAACCTAGGATATCTGTTGATGTTCATTATGGGAAATAGTATGATTGGAAGTGAGTTAAAAGACTTCGCAGAACTGATGAAGATCACGCAGTACCGCGCTGAAATGCTAAAGAGCATCAACGTGATGAATGTCGGATTCAGCAATATGCGAACAAACGTGATAAGCGCGGTCCGCATTGAAGAAATTCTTAATATGGAGAAAGAAAATTGGAAGAAAGACTTTTGAAAATCGGTGAACTTGCCAGACTTGCGGGCGTATCCGTAAAGGCACTTCACGTGTATGAAAAAAAGAATATCATAAAACCCGTATCCGTCGATGAAAATACCGGATACCGTTATTATTCCGCAGATCAGTTCCGACTTCTCGAAGCACTTATCGAATATCAGGATATGGGATTCTCTCTCGATGAAATCTCAAAGATCCTTTCGGGAAAATGTTCAAAAGAACAGATTTCAGACATGTTCGATGAAAAAGAACATCTTCTTCAGGAAAAAATCTGGATGCTTGAAGCCAGAAAAGAAGAACTCTCCGTCATGAAAAGAAACCTGAACAGCAATCCCGAGGGTGACCGTCTTATGGAAATGACCGACGACGAAAGAGCCTGGTATCTGGCAAAACTTGCAGTAATAAACGAAGCAGGCGTACGCCAGACCTTAAGTGAAGTTGTCTGGCTGTAACACCTTCCGCTTTCTGAATAAATCATCAAATGAGTCTGCCTCTGTCAAAACTGATCATAAATGCATCTGCCGTCATCAGAACAGATTATCAAAAGCATCTGTCGCTGTCAGAACTGATCATCAAAAGTATCTGCTGCTTATCAAAACAGATCATCAAAAGCCTCTGCCGCATACTGCAGCGGATAATCTTCTCCTTTGTCAAAAATCATACTGACCGCATTGCTGTCAAAAGGAATATATTCATCAAAAGGTGTTCTTCCGATCCTGTCCGAAAAAGTATCGATGGCTGTAACACCTTCTTTTGTAAGAGTGGGAACGGCCGAGAAAGTCAGCATACCTGTAGCCAGATAAACTCCGGAAACGGCCTGACATGAACTGTTCGTTCTTGTAATGCCAATCACTTTTACATTCGGATATTCTCCCATAACATAAGTCATATCATCTCCGGCGCTGATACATTCCGCATTGACCAGAAGAATTATATTTCCGTCATGCCATAAATCGCGGCCTTCATATGTAAGCTTGTCTGCCATCTGATACTTTCCGTCTTCTCCCCTGTCAAACTTCGCTGTTTTTTCATTGATCTTTGCCGTATATACATTTACATTCTCGCCCTCGGGCGCGAAAAGTCCCGCTACGCTCTGAACGAAGAAAGGATCGCCGCCTGTGTTGGAACGAAGGTCGAAAATTATATTTTTGATACCGCTTTCTTTAAGTGCGATAACCTCTTTTTCCAGCTGTTCGATCATGGTCGCATATTCATCAGGCTGAGCATAAGACTGCGTATCGTATTGCATTGAACTGATCCTTAAAAGAACCGTATCTTCATTCACGCTGTCCCATGAAAGATTTGTTATATTTTTTCCCGCATCTATTTTTTTGATCGTATTATACAGTCTCGGTGCGTAAGCTCCTAGGCAGGGAGCTTTTATTTCCTTTTCGTCTCCGTTTTCATCAAGATATGTGATGGTTGCGAATGCGCCGTCTTTTCCTACGGTTTCGATCTCTTTTGTCTTTTTGTCGGGTGCGAAAGAATCGCCGTATTTAAGATTTTCACCGATTCCCGCTACATACATCGGAAGATAAAAATCTTCATTTTCTTTTACGGGGTATGTGAAAGTCGTCAGGTAATAATTTATTTCATCAAAATATTCTTCAACGGGTTTTCCGTTCCATTCTGTTATAACCGTTCCGTTCGCAATACCGGCATTTTTAAGAGTTTCCCTGACTTCATCTGCATCGGAAACAGTATATTTTTCTCTGAGCATTCCAAGGCCCAGATCATCAATTGATGTATCGTTTATCGTATATGAATTATCATATCCTTCCACATTTACGGCGACATATTTTCCGTCGGAAAGTTTTGCTATCGAAAGACCGTAATCGTTTCCGTAGGATTCCATAATGTTCCTGACGTCTTTTTTGGTTGTTTCCACCACGAAATTTGTATGTCCGTCATAGAATCCTTTTGTAAACATCTGCCATGTTTTGAAATTGGCAACTCTGTCCTGAGTAACTTCGATCTCATGAAAAAGAGGCTGATACTTTGCATAAAGCGCGTCCCAGTCAATTTCTTTTTCATCGCTTAAAACATAGTGTTCCCGCATGATTTCGAACGCATCGTCAAAATCCTTCTCATAATCCGTATGCTTCTTAAATACTGCTGCATTTATGAATATCGTCACTGTAACGATCACCATGCAGGCCGAAATCATTCCTCTTTTTACTTCGTTCTTTTCGGGGAACAGTGCGGCCAGAATGAGCGTGGATGTAAGATAAACACCGATAAAATGAATATCGAATCCTGCCATTAAGATCATGGCAACGGTAATGAAAAGCGGTACAACATACATTATTTTAAATTTTTCGGAAGTATATTTTTCAGATATTTTTGTCTGCACCAGGATCGTGATCAACGTTGCAAGCTCAAAAACGCTTAATACATATTTCATATCTTTTTCCCTTTCAACTTTGCTTCGGTATTTCTAATACATTTCACTTTTTCTGAAAAGCGCATATCCGGCTATCCAGTATATAACGACCATTAATAACGAAACTCCTATTGTTCCGAGAACGAGTTCCGTGGTGATCGCACTGCTTCCGGTGTAATACTTGTAAACTCCTCCGGAATTGATATTGTATATCTGCCATGTTACGTAATCCGATAAATATTTAAGATTGTATACACTTATATACACGCACGACGAAACCGCTGAAAATATCGTAAAAGATAAGAGCGATCCGATTCCCAGAATTACTCCGATTGCCATCATTACGTACTTATTCCTTACCAGGAAAGAAACAAAAACAAGAAATGCTGTCAGTCTCAAATAGGGAAAAACATATAAAAGCTGTCTTATGATCACTTCACGAAAAGATAACCTGTCTCCCCATCCGTAAACGGCTGTTCCGGTCAGTACCGGCAGAAAACTCAGTACCATCGTAAGTACGGTTCCTATCAGCACGGAGGTAATAAACCTTGCCATATAAACCTGAATTCTGGAATGCCCCGAAAGCACTTCATAATTTGCAACTTTGTCTTTCATGTCACCGCAGCAGATCATGCCTACGGACAAGCCGAGGAAAACCAGCTGAAAAACAAAAGTCAGAGTTGAATTTTCGAGAATATAATCACTCATTCCGAGACTTTCATTTACCCCGATTATCGGAATGATAATAAAAATTGCCGCGAAGATCAGGAAAATAAGGGGAATTGCTTTGGATTTGATCTGTTCATAGAAAATCGATTTTATTAATTTATTCATCAGCTTCTGTCCCTCTTTTTGAAAACTATATATGCAATGAGAAGATACAAAACGGTAAATCCGAGTGAAAATCCGATCGTTTTGATTACCATTTCGGGCGAAACCGCCGTATCGAATACCTGCACCGGTTTTCCGTCTATAATGTATTCCCTGCTGTTTTCCGGTGTAAGTAATGCGACCATGTTCATAAAAGCGACTTCATATCTTATCTCATAATGAAATATCTCTTCGGCCAGCGCCTGAATGATAGATGTCAGAATATCCGTTGAAAGTCCCAGAACGATTCCGAGTCCCGCTTTTTTTGTAAGACTTGCAAGCATCATGGTCATTGCCGAAAGACGGATAAACGGAAAAATAGTCAGGCAGATCCTTATGATCAGATCTTTTGCATTTACCTGCGCTCCCCATCCGTTTATTAAAGCCATGCCGAAAACCGGGATCATCTGAATTACCAAAACGAAGAAAGCTCCCCATACTAATCCTGCCAGTACTCTGGATGAAAAAACCGCTATTCTTCTGTGTCCTGAAAGGATGTCGTAATTAATGGTTTTGTCGCTTTCATCGCCGGCGATCGCCTTGCTCGAAATAATAACTATCCCGATAAATGAAAATGCGGCGAATCCGCTAAGCATATCCATTCCGTAATAAAATCCCGGAGTCAGATCTTTTAATGAAGGAAGCTGAAACAGACCGAACATCAGTAATAAAAGAATCGGTATGATAAATATGAAAAGGTAAGACAGAAGTACACCTTTATCTCTTTTTAAAACATAATTTACTGATTTTATAAGATTGAACATTTCTATACCTCGTTGTTCACCATCTTCATGTAATAATCTTCAAGACTTACTTCATTCTTTGCAATTTCAAGAGGAATAACACCGTTATCGTAAAGTATCTTTGAAATATCGCGGATTTCATCAAGTTTTTCGTAAATCCTTATTCCCGAATCTTTTGTGACTTCCAACCTGTTTATTCCGCATTTATTAAGTATCAGCGCTCCGGCGAGTTCATTATTGTCGGTATCTATCTGAATGTATTCGCTGCAGGCTGCCTTTAATTCGTCCGCCGTAAAAATTCCTTTTATTTTTCCGTGGTTTATAAAAATATAATCAGTACAAAGAAGCGAAAGCTCACTTAAAATATGCGAAGAAATAACAAGCGTTATATCCTTATCCTGATTAAGACTTCTGAAAAGCTCTCTTATCTCGACGATTCCCGACGGATCAAGACCGTTGATCGGTTCATCAAGTACCATGAATTCGGGATTTCCCAAAAGAGCATTTGCAAGTCCGAGACGCTGTCTCATTCCGAGTGAGAAGTTTTTAACTTTTTTCTTGCCGGTATTTTCAAGATTTACTTCTTTTAATACTTCATCTATTCTTTTTTTATCCGGAATGCCTTTCTGAATGCGCTGTTTTTCCAGATTTTCCTTTGCTGTCATGTTTTCTTTTGCATAAGGTATTTCGATCATGAAGCTCATTCGCGTTCTGGCGTTGTTAAGTCCTCTCTCATCCGTGGCGCCGTACATTTCGAGTTCGCCGTTTGTCGGATATGCAAGTCCGCCCATTATTTTCATCAGAGTACTCTTTCCGGCTCCGTTAGGTCCTATGAGACCGACGATGCTTCCTTTTTTTATTCTTAAGGAAACATCATCCAGCGCTCTCTGTTTTCCGTACTGTTTGGTCATGTTCCTGATTTCCACTATGTTTTCCGACATATTTTTAACCTCTCTTTTTCGGATTTCTGATTATACTCTAAAATTAATTCTTAAAGAATTTCTTAAATATTTTTTTATTGCCAAAAATTTTTTATTATATTAAATTGTTTATAGGTAGGAATTAACCAAAACAGCATAAAAAGGGGCAATAATCATATGACGACATTTCTGCTTTTCATTTTCGGATTTATAATCGTGCTTTTAATAATAGAACTTCTTGCGGCCGGTTTAAGTTTTTTGTCAGGTGTTTACAAAATAATAATTAAATGTCTTATTATTTCAAAAGGCGGAGACGACGGATGGAAAGGACTTATTCCTTTTTACGGTAACTACGTTTATTATCATCTCGGTTTTAATCATAAAACTTCAGTAATTTTATTTGTTGCGGATACCGTTCTTTTTGTATCTCTGACAATTATTAATTTCATGTTCCAAATTACATACAATTTTTACGATCAGGCTTTTTCGCAGACTTCTTCATATACTTCCTCAACTACGAGCTTTAACAACTTATTACAGTCTGTCAGCAGTCCAAGTCTAGGCGGAGGCGAAACAACATTAGCTATTGTTCTCACTATCCTGAGTCTTATTTTAGGTTTTGTAAGTATTCTCTCCTGGGTAATTAAATCAATTAAGAACTTTGCGGTTACACATGCTTTCGGAATGGAAACCGGATTTTGTGTATGTTCGATTTTCTTCCCGATAATTACCAATTCAATTCTTGCATTCAGTTCAACGGCACAACATGAAGATTATGCTGTTTACGAATGGTTCCCGGATTAAAGGCGAAATATGGGTATTTTTGATAAATTAACAGGAAAAAATAATAAAGTCTCAAAAGATACAAAAGAAAAATATTTAAAACTTCTTTCCTTATTCGGGGAATGCGAAGGCTCATCCGATGCAAAGTATCTTACTGAAAGAATGCTTGAAGCTCCTCGGGATTATTATAAAAAAAATAAATTTTTGTATGATGAACGTGGAATAAAAGAAGATATAAATACAGACGATCTTGTCTGGATTTCTTTTGTAATGATTCTTGAAGAATGTGCAGTCGTATCCGAAATCAGGAAAGACTGCGATTTGGACTTTTTCTTATTCAGTATAGACAGAATTGATAACAGAGATTTCTTCGAATTAAGAGAAGAAAAGCTCGATCCCGATGCAAAAGTAACCGACTGGATTAAACAGCTCTCGAATCAGAGAACTGACGGAGACTGTATATTTGCAATAATCGAATCCGAGAGTGACAGTTACGTTCTTTTTATTACTGATATCAATACCTTAAAAGAAATAAGAGAAATTGCGATTGAACTCAATCGAGACATAAAGAAATTCTGTTAACACAATGACAATATTTCTCGTGAGATGTTTATTCTTACGAACTCTTCAGGCATCGAGAAAATCTTCAAAAAACAGTGTTTGAAATAAAAAAGAGTAAAAAAAATACGGAAAGCATCCGTATTTTTTTATGTCTGAGTTTTTATATATACATCAAAATAGAGCCTGTTGCCTTCTGTATGTGCTTCAATGTTTCCTTTCTGCTTGATCATGAGAAGCCTTGCAATGTAAAGACCGAGGCCTGCGCCGCTTTCGCTTCTTGCTTTATCAGCACGGTATGTTCTGTCAAAAATATGTTCCGTGTCAATCGAATCTTTGGTGTCTATCGTATTTCCGATTCTTATTATACAGTCATTTTCTTCGCTTTCTTTTACGATTAGAACGAAATCGTTTTTCGCGTATTTTAAGATGTTACTTATAAGATTGCTGAAAACGCGGTTTAACAAATCGGTATTTGCATGAACATATACCGATTTTTCAGGGAAAGTAATATCGGGTGTCAGTCCTTTTTCTCTTATGAGAGTTTCGTTTTCTATGATAAATTCCGAAAGATAAGGAATTATATCCATTTTTTTTAGTTCAACGGGTTTTGAATCGCTCTCGAGTACGGAGAGTTCAAAGAATTCATCAACCATTCCCTTTAAAACTTCAGCCTTTTTGCTGCTTATTTCCATGTATTTGCGTCCGTTTTCGGAAAGATCTTCTCTCTCGAGCATCTGAAGATTTCCTTTGATAACGGTAAGCGGGGTTCTTAAATCGTGAGCTATGTCGGAAATAGACTGTTCAAGCTGTTTCTTTGACTGTGCTGTCTGAAGTTTCAGTGCTTTCTGATAATCTATGTTTTCATTTATTTCAGCCGCAAGTTTTTCGAGTTCGGAATCCACAAGAGCTATTTTTAAATCTCTGTTGTAGGACTCGTCTCTCGTCTTCTTCAGTTCTCTTCTTATCTGTCTTATATTGCTTTTTATTATTATCAGCCTGACGGATAAAGTCACCGTAACAAGAAGAAGTATCGCAATAACGGCCAACAGAATAAAAGTCTGCATTATTCCTCCTCTTTAAGGCGATAGCCGATTCCCCATACGGTTTCGATAACATCCCTGCCTGCCGCTTCCGAGAGTTTTTTTCTTAAATTGCTCATGTGAACATTGATGGTATTGTCTTCGTAAATGTATTCATCTTCCCAGACCGACTTATAAAGATTGGCTTTTGTAAAAGTCTTCTTTGGATTTTTCATGAAAAGAAGCAGAAGCTTCATTTCTTTTGCAGTCAGTTTAATGGGCTTACCCTCAAATGTAACCTCATTGTCCGTCAGATTGTATGTTACTCCCAAAGCACTGTATACCTTTGTTTCCTCGTTTTTTACGTATTCTCCGCCCTCGGTTCTTCGAAGAACGGCTTCGATTCTTACATAAACTTCATTAAGATCGAAAGGCTTAGTTATATAATCGTCCGCACCCGACTGAATCGCATCGAGTCTGGTTTCTAGTTCTGTTTTTGCCGAGATTACAATTACCGGAGTATATGTATTCTCATCTGCTTTTTTCTTTTCGCGAAGGAGTTTGATAAGCTCGTCTCCCGTTTTAAAAGGAAGCATCATATCAAGAAGGATAATGTCAAAACCTTTGCTTTTTATATAGGAATAAGCCTCGTCACCGTCTTTTGCTTCGGTAACATTCATTCCTTTTTCTTTTAAAAAGTTGGCAAGAAGACTTCTTATTTCTTTGTCATCTTCAACTATAAGAACTTCTTTTTCCGTATTTTCCCCACTCATAAATATTCATTCACCTCTCAGTTGTTAATTATAATTTTCTGTTTTGAATCTGTATTTGTCAACGGATTTTCCTTTTTATATTTTTCGATTTTCCTTTTTATATTATCCGATTTTCTTTTTTGTTTTCGTATATTTTTTTCGTTTTTCTGTTTTAATTTTTTCTTAGTCCTATTTTTCATTTATTATGAATTTGCATTTTAATTAATGAATCATAGTACTAAAAAACGTTTTTTTACGCCGGTTTTATGTGCAAGATTTTTAAAGAATTAACTCTTTACGGGTTTTCTTTATGCTTTTAGCATATTGTTATAATTTTATTATATAAGTATAATATATTCGTTAACTAAAGTTTTATATATGAGAATATATAGGAAAGAAGGGAAAAAATGAAAAAATTTAACACAGCTTTATTATCATTACTCAGTGTTTCATTAATCGCAGCCTGCAGCGGAAATACAGGCGCTGAGCTTCAGACAGTAACACCTGATGAAACCGGAGAAATTTCCGAAGAAGCAGATTTTGATTTTCCTGAAGAGGAAACTATTGAGCCGACATACGAAGAAGATGAAGATATCGATGAAGTATTATCTGCAGACAGTGATAATGCCCTTTATATCGATTTTATCAACAACTACGATTCTTATGACTGGGACAGAGCATACCCTGACAGTGATTACGGCTATAATGCTTTTCAGTTAATCGACCTTGACGGAGATGAAGTTCTCGATCTTGTTGCAACCAATACAGATCCCGACAGATTCGACGCAGGAATGCAGTGCTACGTAATTGTTACTATCAGAGACGGAAAGCTTGCAATCAGCGAAATCGTCGACGGTGTTGCTTCTGCAGGCGGATACAGAGGATCTAAATACTATATTGAAGGTGAAGGCGTTATATATGATGAATCAATCCAGGCTCCTTATGGTGCTCCCGGATTTTCAGTATTTGAATTAGCTGATGATGGTGTGATAATACCTGTTAATGGTGCGTACTTTGAACCGGACGAAGATTTCGACGGAGATCTTGAAAAGGGAAAATGGTTCTGGGATTCTGAAGAAGTATCATCCGAGAAAATCGATGAAATTATAAGCTCATACACAGAGATGGGTCACTGTATTGCTTTTTCAGGAATTGATTACGTAGATAAAGAAACAATTCTTAATACTCTCAGCAAGTAATCAAAGTAATTAATATTTTCAAATATATTTCTTATTAAATCTTTCTTATTAAATTATAATGCCGAACAAAATTTATATTTATTCAGTTAAATTTTTGAGGTCAAATTTTTAAATAATAACAAAATTAAACAACATATAAGAATATTAAAAAGCTTCAGTCCATCGGGACTGAAGCTTTTTTGTTTGGATATTTTTCTTTAATTTATTTTGACATTCTTTTTATCTGAAAAGTTTTATCGGAATTAAGATTGGATATTTAAGATTTATTCTTCATCTTCTTCAACCGGGAAGATTAATTTATCCTTATCTTCTTCCTCAATTGCCTCTGCTTCGGGAATATCTTCGAGTGCATCGTCGATCTCATCATATTCAACGTTACCGTCGCTTATCTTCTCGCGAACCTTGGCAATCTTGGCAACTTTGACACCCTTTTCAAGGTTGATGAGTTTAACACCGGATGTATGTCTTCCGATGATTGAAACATCTGCCATCGGAATCTGAATAATGATACCTGCCGATGTGATCATCATAATCTCATGATCGTCATTAACGGCTTTGACACCAACTACGTCACCGGTCTTTTCGGTAATCTTGTAGCATCTTACACCCTTACCGCCACGCTTCTGAACATTGAATTCTTCAAGCTTGGTTCTCTTGCCCATACCGAGTTCGGATGTGATAAGAAGTGTGCCGCCCTGGTGATCGAGCTGCATTCCGATGATTTCATCACCGTCTGCAAGGTTCATACCTCTTACACCCATTGCTCCACGGCCCATGCATCTTACATCTGTTTCCTTGAAGCAGATACACATACCCTGTTTTGTTACGAGGTAGATGAGTGTATCTTTATCCGTAGACTTAACTTCGATAAGTTCATCGTCATCTCTTAAGTTAACTGCAAGAAGTCCGTTCTTTCTGATATTGGAGAAGTCCGTAATATGGCACTTCTTAACGGTACCCTTCTTTGTAACCATGAAGAGGTTTCTTGTTTCATCGTATTCCTTGATAGGAATGATGGCTGAAATCTTTTCTCCGGGGTTAAGCTGTAAGAGGTTAACGATAGCAACGCCTCTTGAAGTTCTTCCGGATTCGGGAATTTCGTAAGTCTTAAGTCTGTATGCACGACCCATGTTGGTAAAGAACATGATGTAATGATGAGTCGTTGTCATAAGAAGATCTTCAATATAATCATCTTCGATCGTATTCATTCCCTTGATTCCGCGGCCGCCTCTGTGCTGTGACTTGAAGTTGTCGACAGTCATTCTCTTGATATATCCGAGAGATGTCATTGCAACTACGGTATTCTCATTGGGAATAAGATCTTCATTAGTAATATCGTAAATGTCGTATCCGATCTTGGTACGTCTGTCATCGCCGTACTTCTGAGAAATAAGAAGAATTTCATCCTTGATTACTACGAGGAGAACCTTCTCATCGGCAAGAATGCTCTTTAAGTAAGCAATTCTTTCAAGTAATTCTTTATGCTCATTCTCAAGCTTTTCTCTTTCCAAACCGGTAAGAGTTTTAAGTCTCATGTCGACGATTGCCTGGGACTGAGCTTCGGATAATTCAAATCTCTCTATTAATCTCTGCTTTGCTTCCTGTGTATTTTCACTGGATCTGATAATATTGATAACTTCATCGATATTATCAAGTGCAATAAGGAGACCCTGTAAAATATGATCTCTTTCTTCTGCTTTGTTAAGATCGTATTTTGTTCTT
>JAIKXN010000109.1 GCA_024684055.1 Lachnospiraceae bacterium
TGATTTTTTTCATTTCCGATTTGCATTCTTTCAGTCTCTTCCATAAAGGTCTCCTTATGTACATTTTAATATATGTATGAGCATTAATGCTATATGTCAGGGTGAAAAAAAGGCTTCAGCAGAAATACTGAAGCCTTAGCAGCGCTACAAGGATTCGAACCTTGAAATGACGGAGTCAGAGTTTAGTATGCATAAGGCTTCAAATGATGTAATTATCATTGTTTCAGTAATATTTTTTTTCTTTGTGTTAACGCTTTGTGTTAACATATCTAAGCTATATTTTATTTTTTTTGAGGATATTTTACAATATTTATTACCTCGCCATCCGATACAATTCTTTGAGTTAAGCATAAGTAGTGTTTTCTGATTGTTTCGGGTAAATCACCTAAATATGCGGCAATATCTTCCGTGGAACACCCTTCATTGTGCATTTTGGTTGCACAAGTCCTTCTTAAAATATGATATCCTGTAACGTCGGCAGGCAGGCCGGATTGATACCCAATATGCTTATGTCATATTCTTTTTTCTTCCATGAATTCTTCGCATCTTCCGCTGTAGTGACATGCATAACCACGTATCCCTCTTTTTCCAGAGAATACTTAAGGCCCATTCCGATTGCATCATCATCTTCAAGTAAAAAAACTTTCACTCATAAATTGAATTCTTCAGAGTATTATCCGTAATTATAATATCATTTCTTATCATAACATATTGTTGATCTTATTCAACGTTCTTAAATATTTTAGCATTTATATTATATCATCTTTATTGATTCTTGATGAATAATGATGTTTATATGAGGCTTAAAATCTTGTATAATAAAAATATATTATTTCAACGGAAGGGAACGGATGTTTTGAATCAGGAAAAAGAAATTTTGATATCTCTGAGAGGATTGGGAAAAGATTTCCCTTCGGGAAACGGAGTTATCAATGCTCTCCAAAACATAGATCTTGATATATACGAAAATGAGTTCATGGTGATCCACGGAGAATCCGGGAGCGGTAAATCCACGCTTATTAATATAATAGGCGGAATGGATACGCTTACCAAAGGAAAGATAATAGCTTTCGGACAGGATCTTAATCGGATATCAGAACGTGATCTGACTAAATACAGGCGTAAAAACATAGGGTTCATTTTTCAAAATTACAATCTCATGCCCAACCTGACCGCCGAAGAAAATGTTCAATATATCGCCGATCTGGTAAAGGACCCCATGGATGTAAAAGAAGCGATCGAAAAAGTGGGGCTGACCGATCGTGCCGATCATTTTCCGGGGCAGTTGTCGGGCGGACAGCAACAGCGTGTAGCCATAGCAAGGGCGATCGTTAAGCGTCCTAAACTGATCCTTGCGGACGAACCCACCGCGGCGTTAGATCATGCAAGAAGTATAGAAGTTCTTTCATTTATAGAAAAAATCGTCAAAAACGACAAAACCACGGTAGTTATGGTCACACATAACGCAGAGATCGCCAAAATGGCGGACAGGACAGTAAAGATAAGTAACGGTCGTATCACACAGATAAGAGAAAATAAAAATCCTTTACATGCAGAGGATCTTGTATGGTAAAAATATGAAGAAGACCATCATAACGGACTCCGTACGTAATATATTAAAAAATTTTGCATCATATATTTCGATAATACTGATAACTTTTCTGGGTGTGGCGTCATTTTTGAGCATGGATTATACTGCAACGGCGCTTCGTCATATCGGGTCCGATGAATACAATCGAATGGCATACCGTGATCTCGAGATAACCTCGCCGCTTCTTTTGAATGAGGAAGATTTTGATCTTATCCTTAACACAGAAGGGATAAAAGATGCGGAAAAGGTTTATTTTTCCATGGGCAGAGCGGTATCCGAAAAAGCGAGACAGAATATAAGCATTATTTCGCTTACCGAAAGGATCAATCTTACGGACGTAACCGAAGGAAGACTGCCCGTAAAAGATAACGAATGTGCAATTGAAAAAAGACTCGCCGATGAAATGGGTTGGAATATAGGAGATAAGGTTAAACTGTATTCACAAAACGGCGAAGAAAATGAAGATCTGAAAGAAAATGAATTCGAGATCACCGGATACATTATCCATCCTGACCATACCAATCCGAAGACTGTAGAGAACCCATATGTGACAGTCTTACCTTCGGCGTTTTGTTTTGACGGATCCGAAGCATGTATAAGCGCAGTGGAAGTTAGGGTTAACATCGATAAGGATGATTATCGTTTCGGTAAGGATTATCTTAAAAATGTCGAGAATGCGGCAGACAGGATAAAAAAGCTCGGCGAAGTCCGTTATCCGATCCGATACAAGGATATGCGTCTTAAGATGACGGATATTACTATGGAATATATTGATCTTCTTGTTGAAAACAAGATTATTGAAAAAGAGATCTCGGAGGATGAATTCGTAAAGGATCTGAAACTTGCCCTTATGGATGATATTCCCGAGATACAGGATTATAAGGATGAAGCTGTAAATTACCTTAACGAGCGCGAAAAACTTGAGTCGCTCGAGGATGAAGGCTGGCTCGTAGCAGATGTAAGGGGCAGCAGTAATTTTGTAAATCTTATGGTTGACTGCGAAAGTATCAGCAAACTTGAGTCAACTTTTTCTTTGATGTTTCTGTTTATAGGGATCCTTGTTGTATATGTTACCATCGGAAAGATAATCAATGAACAGCGGGAACAGGTAGGTACCATGAAAGCTTTCGGCTTCAGGCGAAGCGAAGTATTTGCCAAATATCTATTCTTTAGTTTCAGTGCAACATTTTTCGGAGTGGTCATCGGTATCCTTTCGTCAAGATTTCTGTTCGAGGTCTTTGTTTTAAGTAATTATAATGTTTATTATACCTTTGATATCATGAAGCCGACGGTCACGTTGCTGCCGACGGTTTTTGTTGCCGTTTTGGCATTTATAACGGCAACGGCATCGTGCTTTTTTGCCTGTCGAAGACTTCTTGATCTTCCTGCGGTGAATCTTTTGCAGCCCCGTATCCCGCAGATCAATAAAAAGAACAAAGAAAAGAAACATATTTTCAGTCTTTATATAAGACTGATCATTCGAAACACCTTAAGTGATGCAAAACGTGTGGCGGTTACAGTTGTAAGCGTTGCCGGGTGTTGTGCTCTCGTTGTGACCGGATTTACGTTAAGATTCGGTTCCGATAAAAGTCCGCTTCGCCAGTTTTCAAAGATAAACGCATATGATGAAAAGATAACTTCAACGGGAGATCCCGGACAAGTTAAAGAGATCGCTAAGATATTAAGAGATAACGGTGCGGATCATGTATTGATGTATGAAACAAATGTTTCGATACGTATGGGCAAAAACGATGTCGGAACTCTTATAAGCGGAGACATTGATTCGTTTGCAAAATTTTACCATCTATACGATATTAAGACAGGTCTGCCGCTTAAATTAACGGATGAAGGGATATATATACCCAGACGGACGGCCGAACTGTATTCACTCAAAGAAGGGGATGAGATCACGATCACGACCTTCGATTTCCAGACAGTGAAAGTTAAGATCGTCGGCATATTCGAAACGTATATCGGAACTCAGCTTATCATGAGCGATGTATGTTACGATAATCTTTTTGCGGGAAGAAGGGTTCCTAATACTTTTTATGTCAAAACCGAAAATGCGAATAGGGATAAGCTTGATAAAGAACTATGGGATAATCCGGGTTACAATGATACGATAAAAGCTGATGAGGCCAAAAGTCTTTTTGACAGTGCCACAGCTGTTATAAATGCTGTCATAGTCCTCTTTATATTCCTCTCGGTTCTTATGGCCGGAGTTGTTTTGGTCAATCTTACGAATATGTATCTTCTTCAGAAAAAGAAAGAACTTACCGTTATGCGTATCAATGGTTTTATGGTCGGTGAAACTATAGGATATATGATGAGAGAAGCAGTGCTTACGACGGCTTGCGGGATCATTTTAGGCTGTGCAACCGGTTATTATATGGGCTATCGAATGTTGAAAGCCCTTGAACAGCCTTATGTATTTCTTGTCAAGGAGCCGAGTTTTTGGGCGTGGATCATAGGATTTTTTATAACCGTTTTCTTCACATCGGTCGTATATTTTGCGATACTGAGAAAAATAAAGAAACTGAGTCTTTCGGATATCTGATACGGTCGGAGGGTTTGGCGACTTCTAAGGCTGATACGGTCGGAGGGTTTTGCAACTTCTAAGGCTGACACGGTCGGAGGGTTTTGAGACTTCTAAGCCTGATGCGGTCGGGAGTCATATCAAGGGTGATATTTGTGAAATATATTATTATTTTTTTTGCACTGATAATTTTAATGATCATCATATTCGGTGGTATCTGTTTGTTTTATTGCAAAAAATACGATAAAACTCCCGGATCACCTCTGTATTTGCTCTTTAGATTTCTTTTACGCATTTTTTTCTTTAGGATAAAAAAAGCGGAGTATGACGACAAACTTTTAAGCGAAGCACAAAAGCCTTTTATAATCCTTTCGAATCATGAATCTTTTTATGATTTTTATTATATTTTAAGGATGATAAAAGGATCACGTCCGAATGCATTGATCAACGAGTATTATACAAAGCTTCCCGTTTTGCGCATGTTTGCTCTAAGGTGCGGAGTTTTGCCCAAAAAGCTTTTTACAAGGGAAGTGTCCACTGTATTAAGGATCAATAATATGTTAAAAAAAGGATATCCCGTGATCATCTTTCCGGAAGGAAGACTGACACCGGACGGAAGGACTTCGAAGATCATCAAAAGCGGAGCAGCCTTTTACAGAAGACTTAAGTACGATCTGGTATTGGTGAAAATTGACGGAGCATATTATTCTTCTCCGAAATGGAGAAAAAGATATTACCCTTCAAAAGTAAAAGTGAGCGTAGAAAAAGTGATCCATTCTGATGAATTAAAGAAGATGACGGATGAATCGCTTGAAGAGATAATTTGTTCTTCTTTGAAAAATGATGCTTCAAAATGCGAACTTGCAAAGTACGAACAAAAAGATAAAGCCGAAGGACTTGAAGGGGTACTTTTCAGGTGTGTTTTTTGCAATAAAAAATATAAGATGCTCGGAAAAGGCAATGATCTTTTATGTGAGGCATGCGGGAAAAAACTGACGATTGATGAAAATTATCATTTTACCGAGTGGCCGTATACGATACCGGCTTATTACGATGCGATCGTCGAAGAAGAAAAAAAAGAAATCGATACGCTGAATTTACGCATGGAGGTAACGCTTAAGGTCTTCGGAGAAAACGGCGGTATTGTTAAAAAAGAAGACGGCGAATGTATAATGAACAAAAATGTATTCATTTACAGATCGTTGAGCGAAGAATTTGAGATTCCGGTAAAAGAATTTGATGGAATGGCATTTTCCTGCAGTAAGGAAATCGAATTTTACCGCGGGGAAGAATTGTATTTCTTTTATCCTAAAAAAGACAGGCAGCAGGTTGCACAGTGGGCTTTGTTCATCGATCTGATGTCGGATAGGCGGGGAGGAGCTTAGGTGGTTCAGGAAAAAGGAAAAAGTATACCTGTAAAAAGTTTCATAAGTGTTATGATCATTCTTTTTTCCCTTCTTGTTTTGGCGATCGTTTTGACTTATGTGCTCCCAAAGACGGAATTTGGGGTGCTTGAGAACGGAAAGACTGATTATACAAAGGTTTATATATTGGAAAATGCGGGAGGGATACCTTTATGGAAAGGTATTCTTGCTCCTGTTTTGGTATTTTTTTCACCGGACGGTTTAAGTCTTGTTTTCCTTTCTCTTTTTATCCTGTCGGTAAATGCGTCTTTTTACCTTATGGAAGAACTTGGTGGAATAAAAGCTGTTGTTGGAGCAGTCGTAAAAAGATTCGGGAACAGGCGTATTCTTTTGCTTATGATCATGTCTTTTCTTTTTTACTGTTTCGGATCATTTTTGGGACTCTTTGAAGAGATGATAACACTTCTTCCGATCATATGCGCCATATGTCTTTCGATAGGGTATGATTCTTTCACAGGTTTTTTATGTTGCATATTATCCTGCGGATTCGGATTTGCAAGTGCGATCACCAATCCGTTTACTGTGCTTCTTGCCTCGCAGATCATCAAAGCCAATCCATTGGAACATATATATGTAAGGATCATTATATTCGTTGTAATGTTTGCTCTTTTGCAGTGTTTTATCTTTTCATACGTTAAAAAGATCAAAAAAGATCCTTCGTTAAGTCTAACCTATGCTTTTGACCTTAATAAAAAAAAAACGGATCAACAGATGAGGTAAAAAGCGATGTTTATAAAGAAAAAAGACTGTTAAAAGGATATATCTCATTTTTTGCCGTATCGCTTATGATCATCGTCATATCCTCGATGATCCCGGCAACAAGACCTTTTACGGTCGTTATCCTGACATTTTATACACTTATATTCGGAATGATCACCGCAATATATGTATCGGGTGATCTATGGTATGTGATCAAAAAAATGTTACATGGATTTTTGCTCGCTCTCCCTGCTGTATTGTTAATAGCCATGGCAGCAAGCGTAAAATACGTATTGGCAGAGGGCAAGATCCTTTCTACCGCAGTGTCTTACATTAATAAACTTACTGTTTCCAATACTCCTTTATCCAATGCATTCATTATCTTTCTCATCGTTCTTTCCCTTGAAATGTTTATTTCTTCTTCGAGTGCCAAAGCATTGATAGTCATGGAAATACTGAGTATGGTGAACACGGGATTAAGTCCGCAGATGTCGGTTCTTTTATATACTTTGGGAGACGGTTACACAAATGTTTTCTTTCCGACTTCGCCTGTACTTATAATAGCATTGTCCATGATGGAAGTAGGGTATTTAAAATGGGTCAAAAAAAGCTTTTTATTTTTCGTGGGAACATTCATTCTTATAGCTTTTTTCATATTTTTGGCGGTTGTTATCGGTTACTGAGGTAATGATCGCTATATTTGCTGTATTTTTATTGGAAACGATGTTCACAATATGTTAAAATATAGAATCAGATACAACTCATTTGACTGAGTATCATCTTATTGTTGGATCATAATGAGTGCTTGAACATTTTTTTGTTTGGAAAGGAGTTTATATGATTTGTCCGAAATGCGGAAAACCGGTTGATGATAAACTTAATGTTTGTCCTTCATGCGGTACACCGATCAATGTTCCCCAAAAGAAAAAGAGCAAAGCTCCGCTGATCATCGGTATCATTTTAGGAGTTTGTGCAATATTGGTGATATTGCTTGTTTTGATCATACTGATAGTTGTTTTGGGTGTAGCTGTTTTACCCGGATTACTCAGTGATCCAAAGCAGACTTTTGCCAAAAATGTAGTGGAGATCACTCAGGACAGTTGTGATGAGATAAGGGATATCGGATCGACTCCGGTTGAAAAATTAGTTCATTTCGGAATGGATGATACCGCTGATTCCCACACTACCGAAAATGTAACTTCGATTCAAACGGATGCGTTGGGTACCGATTCCGGATACGAACTGGTACAGACATTTAATTATGATAAATCCGGAGGAGATACTTCATATATTCTGTCCGCAAGCGCCAATGATGAGCAAATAGGCTCTTCGGGAATCTATTTTAACGGAAATGAGTTTGTATATGTTCCTTACAATCCCATGATGCAGTCTGTCAGATATGAAATAAACGGCTCCGATGCAAGCGGATTGAAAGATTATTCCGCAATAGACAGATATGTGCTCATGATGATGGATATGTCATCGGAAGAAAAGGTCGATTGGGAAAAAGAACTGGATGATTTCGTTGAAAATGCTCTTGCTGATGTAGAAAAAGAAGATTTTGAAAAGTCAAAAGAGCTATATACGGTATTCGGAGAAGAAGAGGAGTGCGATGTTATAAGCGTTACCTTAAACGGACAGGAAGCCGTGGATCTTCTTGAAGGTCTGAATAAACTTTTCAGCAAAGGAATGGGCAATGATGAGACGGATCTTCTCGGAGACGTTTATTATGTGGACAGCTCGGATCTCGATCACAATCAGATAATCATGACCACTTATTCATTAAAGAAGGAACCTGTAGCTTTCAGGATTGAAGCATCAGACGCTTATCAGTCGGTGTATATTGACTTAAGCTGTTATGAAGATGGCAATGAGAAGCAGACAATACTTGATTTTAAGTCGAGTATTGGTCAGAGCATATATTATGAAGACAGCATTTGCTCAAACGGGTTAGGTTACTACAATGTTGTTACCGAAGTCGATACAGGCGATATGTTCTTCAGGATAGATGAAAACGGAACAATAAGCGGCGAAGACAGAGATTTAAGCGGAACGTTCACTTATATTCCCGGCAATGAAACACAGGGTGTTGAGCTTAAGGAAGATAAGATAACGGGAAGTTTAAGTCAGAACATTAAAGGAGGCAGTGGCAATTACTATACCAAGGTTGAGACTGAAGAAGGCTATATCGTGCTTGATACTAAAGTGACAAGAGGAAGTCTGAATTCGGACAATCTCGAACCGCCGACGAACGAGGAATTTGGAACTATGGACTGCGGAAGCGATCTTGAGATGTTAAAGTCAACTTTGAATTTCTCAGATGAAGATTCCGATGGTGGCAAAAACTATACAAACAATATGACACTCGGAAGGATCTTTAAGGTTTTCTCGCTTTTGGCCAATGAACAGAGTTACGGCGACGATTCTTACGACGACTACGAAGATTACGAAGATTACGAAGAATATGAAGAATATGAAGATTATGAAGAATGATAATTCGGATCAGGAGTCGGAAAATTCAGAAAAGAATATATTTTCATAAATAAAACAATAATCCCCTTGAGAACCATACTCAAGGGGATTTCTTTAGCAACGCTACTTTAAAATAATGAATTTTTATATCATTTCAAAGATATCGTGTCAATGTGTTGTTAGTGAGCATTAATTATACTTGGGCTTTAATATCTCATATTTGAAGCCATTGGAACTAATAAATGTATCAACGACTTCTATGCTTGTTCCGGGGTAATGCTCCTCAAAATAGTAATCCAGAAAATCTCTCGTATCAAAATCCACTTCCTGATACACTATATAAACATTATCTTTTTCAAGCAAAGCTTTTGCAGGGTCGTCTATTCCCCACTCTCTCATCTTGTTGTTGTACCAAGGGCTGTTGACAAGCCAGCTTCCCATGTAGATGTAGTTCTCATACCCTTTCTTTTCAAAAGAAAGCGTGTCTTCCATATAGTAAAGGTGCGACATGTCAAAGAAATAAAAATTATCCGGATGACCTTCCATATAGTTTTCCAACTCTTCAAAGCAAATACTCAGTTTTCTGAACGATTTTATAGACTCATAGTTTTTAATCATAACCGGTATTCCGAATCTTATCGATGTTGCTAGCACCAATAAAAGCATCGCTATAAATATCGGATTAATTATTATATCTTCTTTCTTTTTTCTTTTAATCTCCCATAACACAAACAGGAAATAACGGAAAAAAGATGGAAAAATCAGAAAATGATTCCGCTTTCTTCGGATACTGAAATTTTGAAAAATGCTATTTTGTAAATCCATAGAATGCGCCTAGAATAGCGCTTTTAAGAATAAAAAAGGCTTCAGTATTTCTACTGAAGCCTTAGCAGCGCTACAAGGATTCGAACCTTGAAATGACGGAGTCAGAGTCCGTTGCCTTACCGTTTGGCGATAGCGCTAAATTTTTAACACTAATGTATTTTACACGATAATTATTAAAAACGCAACAAAAAATTTAAATAATGTTGATAAGGAGGTTTATATATGTTATAGTTTATGTAGTTTTTATTACTACATAACAAGTTTTTGCAAACCACAAAGGAGCTGCGATGGAAAAATACTT
>JAIKXN010000142.1 GCA_024684055.1 Lachnospiraceae bacterium
CCGGAGGACAATTTTGAATACTTGCGTTATTCGCGTATACGGAATCGTTCAGGGTGTCGGTTTTCGTCCTTTTGTAAGCAGAACCTGTCTTGAAAACAACATAAAAGGCAGCGTTTCAAACAAAGGCTCCTATGTGGAAATTCACGCACAGGGCGAAAACATTGAAGCTCTTTTTGATGCATTAAACCACCATGCACCCGAACGTTCGATAATACTCGAGATCATAAATAAATATGTTGAAGAACCTCCTTACGATGATTTTTCCATCATAGAAAGTGAAAAGGATGAGGGCGAGATTTTTGTTTCACCCGACATCGCTATCTGCGATAAATGCAAAGAGGAACTTTTTGACAAAAATAACAGAAGGTACCTGCATCCTTTCATCAACTGCACTAATTGCGGACCGAGACTCACAATCCTGGATTCAATGCCATACGACAGAGAAAGAACCAGTATGGCTGAATTTAAGATGTGTCCCGAGTGCCATTCGGAATACACCTCTCCTTCATCGAGACGGTATGATGCACAACCCGTATGCTGCAACGACTGCGGTCCGGAAGTTTATATCGTAAACGGTCCCGAAAAAGGATCGGAAGCAATTACTTCAGCAAGAAAAGCGATCACTGAAGGAAAAATCGTTGCCGTAAAAGGTATCGGCGGTTTTCATCTTGCTTGCGATGCAACAAATGAAGAAGCAGTTAAAAGACTTCGTACTTTAAAAACACGCCCCATGAAACCTTTCGCCGTCATGATGAAAGATCTGGACACAGTAAAAAAATACTGCGTGTTAACACCTGAAAAAGAGGAACTTTTAACAGGTCCTCAAAAGCCCATAATCCTTATGGAAAATAAGTACGCAGATTGTGAGGATTCTCCTCTTGCACCTTCTCTTGCACCCGGAAATCCAACACTCGGAGTCATGCTTCCTTACGCACCGATTCAGCTTCTTTTATTCGACTATAAAGACGAATACAAAATGCCCGACGTACTGGTCATGACTTCAGCAAATGCATCAGGTGCACCAATCTGCAGAACCGATGAAGATGCTTTAAACGAAATATCTTCCTTCACGGATTTAATACTTTCAAATAACAGAACGATCAGACTCAGATGCGATGACTCCGTAACGGATTTCTTCGAAAACAAGCCTTACATGATAAGACGTTCAAGAGGTTTCGCACCGATGCCCGTAATGCTTTCAAAAAAAGTGAAAGGCTGTGTCCTCGGTATCGGCGGCGAATTGAAGAATTCATTCTGCATCGCAAAAGATTCGCTTCTTTATCCGTCTGCTTATATAGGCGACATGGAAGATCTAAGAAGCGTGGATGCGCTTAATGCTTCCATCGAAAGAATGGAGACTTTGCTCGAGTGCAATCCCTCTTTGATCGTATGCGACATGCATCCTTTGTATCACACAACAGAAGTTGCGGAATCGCTCTCTCTTCCTGTTATAAAGATTCAGCATCACTATGCGCATATATTGTCATGCATGGCTGAAAACAATTATTTCGATGAAGTCATAGGCGTTTCCTTCGACGGAACCGGATACGGAACCGACGGAAGCATCTGGGGCGGCGAAATACTTAAATGCAATCCATACGATTTCGAAAGGATTGCTTCCGTTACACCCTTTATTCAGTCCGGCGGTGACGCATCGTCAAAAGAAGGATGGAGAATAGCGGCAAGCATTTTAAGAGACAACTCAGATAACGGAAAAGAACTTTCCGAAAAACTCGGTCTCTGTTCTTCGATCGAATACGATATGCTCTCTCAAATGGCAAAGAGCAATATAAACAGCGTCAGATCAACAAGTGCAGGCAGAATCTTTGATGCTGCAAGTGCAATCCTCGGAATACGCCGCTCTTCCACTTTTGAAGCAGAAGCATCGACTTCCTTAATGTTTGAGGCAATGAGGTATTACAAGGGAACGTCTTTTTCAAAGATGGAAACAAACGAGCTTTTCTATGATTTCAATCTTTTCAAAGAAAGATGCCTTAATACAAACGAACTTCTTGTAAGACTTGCTCATTTTTATTTAAACGGTCTTGATAAAGGCATGTTGTCATATTCATTCCACGATTTGTTATCTTTGATGATCTCGACGGAATGCGTACTCGCAAGCGAAAGCAATAATATACACACGGTAGCTTTAAGCGGCGGAGTTTTTCAGAATACTCTTTTGCTTGAACTTACCAAAAACAAATTAAAGCACCTTGGACTTGATGTTCTTCATCACTCTCTCATCGCACCAAACGACCAGGGAATCGCACTCGGTCAGGCAATGTACGGACTGATGCAGTTAAACAGATTATAAAACAGATTAAAAACCATGTTCAAATAAAGACCTGATTTCTTCAGTAAAAAATGCTGTTTAGGTTGGATAGCAAAAAACCGTAAAGACAGTGAAACGAAAAAAATTTTTAAACCGTAAAATTACAAGAATTTCAAAAATCATATTAAAAAAATTTTAAAAAATTTTAAACCGTTAAATTTCTAGAATTTCAAAAATCATATTTAGGAGGAAAATAAAATGTGTGTTGGTTTACCCGCAAGAGTTGTAAGCGTTAACGAAGGCACTGCCATCATCGATGCAAACGGTGCAAAAAGAGACGTAAGAGCCGATCTTTTGGAAGACCTCGAGCCCGGCGATTATGTAATGGTTCACGCCGGTGTTGCCATTGCAAAGATCGATTCCGATGATGAAGCCGAAGGAAGCGAAATCATGAGTTTAATATCATAATACAAAAAGGAAAAATAACATGAATGAAGTAATTCAACAAGCGAAAGACATTATCACGGGTTACGACGGACCTAAAATACGGATAATGGAAGTCTGCGGAACTCATACTCACGAAATATTCCGTCTGGGTATAAGAAGCCTTCTTCCCGAAAACATTGACCTTATATCAGGCCCCGGCTGCCCCGTTTGCGTAACACCGATCGGTTACATCGATGAAGCAGTTTTCCTCGCACTTGAAAAGAACTGCCTTATAACCACATTCGGCGATCTTATCAAAGTTCCCGGGACCGAAATGAGCCTTGCAGGAGCAAGAGCAAAAGGCGGAAACATTCGACCGGTTTACTCTCCCGACGATGCTGTGGAAATTGCAAAAGAAAATCCCGATACACAGGTTGTATTCCTGGCGGTAGGTTTCGAAACAACAACTCCGGCAGCGTGTCTTGCAGTTAAAAAGGCAAAAGAATTAAACCTTAACAATTTCTCCATTTTAACCGCCAACAAATCGATGCCCAACGCATATCAGAAACTTAAAGGAAGCGCTGATGCTTTCATTTATCCGGGTCACGTAAATGCGATCACAGGCAACAAAGTCTGCAAAGAGTTAAAGGATCAGGGAGTTTCTGGTGTTGTCGCAGGATTTACCGCAACCGAGCTTATGACTGCTCTTGCGGTAACAATAGAAATGCTCAAAAAAGGAGAACCCTTCTTTGTTAACTGTTACCCGAGAGTCGTTCGCGACGAAGGAAGTCCCGTTGCGATCAAACTTATGGATGAAGTTATGGAACTTTGCGATACGGAATGGAGAGGCCTCGGGATCATAGAAAAATCAGGTATGGAATTACGCAAAGAATACTCTGACTTTAATGCACGTATCAAGTATTCCATCCCCGAGATCAAAGGAAAGCCCAATCCCGCTTGCCGTTGCGGCGAAGTATTACAAGGTCACTGCAAACCTTCCGACTGCCCGATGTTCGGCAAAGCCTGCACTCCCACTCACGCAGTCGGAGCATGTATGGTTTCGGACGAAGGAGCATGCTCGGCATATTATCAGTACGGTAGAAGTTTTTAGTATAAATACCCGTTAAAAGGAGAAAGGAAAAAAGAGGATTTTATGTAAACCTGTCTGAAATATAGATTTATGTAAACCTCTTGAAGTGTAAAACTATGGAACAGTATATTACTCTCGCACATGGTTCTGGAAGTATTCAGACAAATGAACTTATCAATCAGATTTTCAAATCAAATTTCGACAATCCTTTTCTTACTGCAGACGATGCTGCGGTATTAACTGCAGACGCAGGCAAAATAGCAATGTCAACCGACGGTTTCATTGTATCGCCTTACGAATTCCCCGGCGGAAACATCGGTAAGCTCGCAATATGCGGTACAGTCAATGACATCGCATGCATGGGTGCAAAGCCCAAATACCTGACATGCTCATATATAATCGAAGAAGGCTTCCCTGTTGAAGAACTCAAAAAAATAGCTGCTTCAATGGGTGAAACAGCCAGAAAAGCCGGTGTTCAAATCGTAGCCGGAGATACCAAGGTTGCAGGTAAAGGTCAGGTAGATAAAATCTTCATCACAACAACAGGCGTCGGCAATATCATTGAAGGCGTAAATACTTCCGGAGCTTTTGCAAAACCCGGAGATAAGATCATCGTTTCAGGCGATATCGGAAGACACGGTTGTACTATTCTCCTCGCAAGAAATGAATTCAACATCGATGCAGATATCACAAGTGACTGCGCTCCTCTCTGGTCAAACATCGAAGCAGTTCTTAATGAAACAAAGAACATTCACGTAATCAGGGATGCAACACGTGGCGGTGTCGGAACTGTTCTTTACGAAATAGCTCATCAGAGCGATGTTGGTATTTCTCTCGAAAGTGAAAAGATACCCGTTAATCCCGGAGTACGCGGTGTATGCGGTATGCTTGGTCTTGAGCCTTTGTATCTCGCATGCGAAGGAAGACTCGTATTCTTCGTTCCCGCTGAAGATGCAGACAAAGTATTAAACGCATTAAGATCATGCGAAAACTCAGAAAACGCTGCAATCATCGGTGAAGTTATTGAAGAAAACAAAGGAAAAGTTATCCTCAATACCGCAGTCGGAGCCAAGACACTTCTCTCCCGTCCCAGCGGCGAACTTCTTCCAAGAATTTGCTAATAATTTCATATCATATATCAAAAGACGGTTTCGGATTTTCCGAAACCGTCTTTATTTTGTAATTAATAACTTCCCGCATCAATACCGTACTTCTTGCAAAGATCATTGAATTCAGGTGAACCAATGAACCCTCTTAAGACTTCATCTCTGCTTGCGCCGCTCTTAAGTTTATTCATCCAGTGATTGTATCCGTCAGCATCGGGTTCTCTGTTAAAGAATGCTTTATAAAGTTTCTTTAAATATTCATCATCAGACATTTTCTTCTTCCGGAATTCATCACTGTTAATGAATCCGGCCGCAACCTGAGCACCTGTCGCTTCTTTGTTAAGAAGTTTGTTGGTCCAGTCCTTAAGGCCGGCCGCTTCGGCAGGTCTGTCGAGAATAATTGTATAGAATCTCTCGACGAATTTGGTTACGTTTTCTTTCTTTGTAAGTTTTCTCCAGGTCGCTGTGTAAGTTAAATTCTTTGCAGGCATTTTCTTGGAAACAGTTTTATCCCATCCCGTGAATTCGTAGCCGTCTTTTTCAGGAACAGGTGCCGTAATCTTCGCACCGTACTTCACTTTACCCTTACTGTAGCTTCCGCTTGCTTTTCCTCCTGCGAAATCCCAGGTAAGTTTATAACTGTTTCTCGTGTAGTAATACTTAACCACAACCGTTCCGTCTGCTTTGATTTTTACAGTCTGAGTTTCCGGAGCTGTAAATCCTTTGTATTCTTTTACGTCAGGTGTTACGTTTGAATTCGTCTTTCCTGTGAAGGATTCCGTTTCATGAGCTGTTTTATTATATGATCCGTCAAGTTTCTGTTTGTAATGTTCAACTTTATAAACGGATTTTGGGGATGCCCACTGTGCATAAAGTGTAATCTTGTTTACGTTAAGAGTTTTTAATTTAACCTTATCAGCATCTTCATACGACGTCCCGCTTCCGTCTGCTTTTGTATTCCAGCAGTTAAACACGTATCCGCTCTTTTTGAAAGTATTCTTGCTAAGAGCTGTTGAAGTATTAAACTTGATACTTTGTGAAGACATGGTGCCGCTTCCGCCATTAGCATCAAAACTAACTGTATATTTAGCGGGAGCCCACTGAGCATAAAGTTTGGAAGGAGAATTTTCTGTGACCTGAGCCCCGTCTTTATATGTTTTGCCGGAACCGTCGGCCTTGGTATTCCAGTTATAAAACGTATATCCGCTGCGTGTATATCTGTTTTCAGTTAAGACATCATTACCGCTTAATTTATAATACTGTGTGTAGGCTGTTCCTTTTCCCTTGTTAGAAAAAAATTTAACGCTACCATAAGTTGGGTATAAATAACTATCGCCTTTTATAATTCCGTCGCTTATTACTCCTTTTCCATAAATGTAAACATCATCACCACTTTCTTTTGAACTGTTATCTTTGATTATACCTCCGTCAATAGTAAACTTATAATCTCTTTCTTCATTGTATAATGACAAACCTCCTCCTTCGCGTGAAGTATTATCCGAGATTTTCCCTCCGCTCATTATTAATACCGAATCGTACGAATACAATCCCCCTCCACTATTGGTTTCGGCGATATTACCTGTTATTTCTCCTCCTGAAAATTTAAGTCCGCCATTATATAAATATATTCCACCGCCGTTTCCTTTCACAATGTTTCCCTTTATCGTTCCTCCTGAAATGTAGCAATTTGCATAAGTCACATTTATACCACCGCCATTAGAAACAGCTTCATTATTCATAATTGTTCCGCCGCTCATATACAAACTTCCGGCAACAATGTATACTCCACCTGCACTTGTATCTGAATTGTTACCTTTAATTATGCCGTCTTCTAAATATATATTTGAATCAATTGAATAAATCGCGCCTCCAACATTTTTGCTCGAATTATTCGAGATTGTTCCTCCATTCATTGTAAACTCTGATCCCGACGGTCCGCCATTAAGAACCAATGCTCCGCCGTTAAAGGCTGAATAATTACCTGTAATACTTCCTCCATTCATTGTAAATGAACCTGAATAAGCCATCACTCCTCCACCGTTGCCTCCTGAAGTGGAGTTATTCGATATTGTACCGCCATTCAAAACAAATGTTCCGCCATGACAATATACTCCGGCGCCGGATTTAGCTGTATTCCCATAAATATTTCCGCCATTCATAGTGAATTCAGCAGACCTTGAATAAACACCGAATCCGATATGATCCTTCGCATGCGTAATCCTTCCGGTATTGCCGCTTTCATCAAACAAATTTAATTTTGATTTAATGCTTAAACTGACAGTTTCAGTTTCAGATTCTTTCGCCTGTATAATTTTATGACCATTAAGGCATAGATTAACTTCTTTATCCTCACAAATCACAAAAGCACTCTTTTTAATAGTAATATCTTTAGTAAGAAACGCACTTCCGCCTTTTTCACCAAGTTCTTTCAAATCATTTTCGCTGCTTATTGCTGTCCACCCTTCATGCTTTGAACCGTCTTTATCTGATCCTTTATGAGCCGTATGTATTGCAGGCGCAGCATATGCAGTCATGGGAATGCTGATAAAAGCCACTGACACGATAAACATGAGTGCCATCAGAATTATCATCAGATTTTTTTGCAGCATTTTCTTCATTTTGAAATCCTCCCCTATGTAAATATGCTTTTTAATACATTTTTCCACACAATAAAATTTTAACATAAATAAACTGTTTTGTTTTCTTTTTGTCTTTTTTTATCCAATTTTTCTTTCTAATTTTTTTCCAAATTTCATTTGATTTGTTTGCTTTTTTCGCCTTATATTTCAATATTTCACAATATAAGGCAAACATTTCACTATTTTCGGTAAATATGTTTGCTATATATCTTGATTTCACCTCTTTTCGGAGAATTACAGCAAAAAATTCCTCATTTTATGTTGTTTTGTTTGCTTTATAAAAAAATGCAGACTCTGCGATGTTACCCGCAGAAATCTGCATTTTTTCTTATGTTATCAATTTGCTAACTCCCAAAAGAAATTACATAAAAAGAAATAACAGCTTCCGGCATTAATACATTTTATCTTTTGGTTTACATAAATCGCCATTAATTTCTCCCGGCGTTGATTATGAATCTGCTGAAAAAGAAGTAAATTGCATATCTTTAATAACTTCCGGTATTGATTCCGTACTTCGTGCAAAGATTGTCGAATTCAGGTGAACCGATAAATCCTCTTAAGACATAATCTCTGCTCTTTCCGTTTTTGAGTTCTCTAAGCCATCCTTCATATCCGCCCTTATCGGGTTCTCTGTCGAAGAATGCTCTGTATAACTTGGTAACGTATTCTTCATCGGTCATTTTCTTCTTCTGGAACTCGTCACTGTTTATGAAGCCTGCCGCTACCTGGGCTCCTGTTGCTTCTTTTCTTAAGAGTCTTCCTGTCCAGTCGTTAAGTCCGGCTTCTTCTGCAGGTCTTTCGAGAATTATTGTATAGAATCTTCCAACGAAGTTTCTTACCTGGTCTTCGTTCGTAGGCTTTCTCCATGTAGCCTTATAGGTTACATTATTTGCAGGCATCTTCTCGGGTACTGTCTTATCCCAGCCATTGAACACATAGCCGTCTTTTACAGGAACAGGTGCGGTAATCTTTGCACCGTACTTAACTGTACCCTTCGTATAAGTTCCGCTTGCTTTGCCGCCTGCGAAATCCCATGTAAGTTTGTAACTGTTTCTTGTGTAGTAATACTTAATGACAAGCGATCCGTCAGCTTTGATTTTTGCAGTCTGAGTTGCAGGTGCCGTGAATCCTTTGTATGTCTTAACTTCAGGTGTTACACTCGTACTGATTTTTCCTTTGATCGCTTCTGTTTCATTTGCAGCTGCCGGATACGAACCGTCAACTTTCTGTCTGTAATGCTCAACTGTATATAAAGCATTAACCGGCTTCCACTGAGCATAAAGAGTAATCTTATTAATGTTTAAAACATTAAGTTTAACTTTTGCTCCATCAGCATATGATGTTCCGCTTCCGTCCGCCTTTGTATTCCATCCCTTAAAAACAGCATCGTCGTTTGTAAAAGTATTCTTGGTTAAAGCAGTTGATGTATTGTACTTTATTTTCTGTGACGTCATCGTTCCGCTTCCGCCGTTAGCATTAAATGTGACAGTATACTTAGTCGGCTTCCACATAGCATAGAGTACTTTAATATTTCCTGTTATAGTTGCTCCATCTTCAAATGAAACTCCCGAACCGTCAGCCTTAGTGTTCCAGTTATAAAACTTAAATCCGCTTCGGGTAAATGTGTTTTCCGATAGAACCGAATCGCCTTTTATATAAAATTGTGTTAAAACATCTCCCTCCCCTTTATTAGGATTAAACTTTACGCTACCGTAACCATTACCTAACGATATTGAATCTTTAACACAGTCTCCGATTATATAACCATGTGTATCAACAAATAATCCATTGCCTTTTGCAGATGCATGATTATCTTTTACACTTGCTCCATCAATATGAAAATAACCGGAACCCTCGTTACTAAAATAGAAACCTGCACCATTTTCAGAAGTGTTTTCTGAAATCTTTCCGCCCCGCACATATGTCTCCGAAATACAATATACCCCTCCTCCGTTTAAAACTGCGGTGTTTCCGGAAATGCTTCCTCCGGAAATTGTAAGTACTCCGACATCTGAATAAATTCCGCCTCCGTTTTCTTCTGAAATATTGCCGGTGATTTTTCCCCCTTGAATCTTCATCATGGCATCACCTGCAAGGATTCCGCCTCCATCTCCTTTTGCGGTATTCTTCGAGATAGTTCCACCTTCAATTGATACATTTCCCGAAAGCATAAGTCCGCCGCCTCTTTTATCAGCGCTGTTTTCTTTTATATATCCATCATGGAGTATAAAAATAGAATAGTTGGAACAGATTCCGCCGGCTTCTTCGGATTTATTTTTGGAAATTGTTCCCCCAAATATTTCCAGAACTGAATCTTCCTCAACATATATTCCACCGCCACAGCTTCCGGCAGTATTCTTCGAGATAGTTCCTCCATTTATTGTAACTTTTGAATTCCTTGCGTAAATCGCACCTCCTAAACCGTAAGCGTAATTATTCGAGATAGTTCCTCCGTTTATTGTAACTTCTGAGTCGAGACCGGCGATTGCACCGCCTGAATGTCCTACACTATTATCTGAAATAATTCCTCCATTCATTATGAAATGTCCAGTATAAACAGTTACACCGGCACCGGCATCATAATCATTCTTTGTAATCGTACCTCCGTTCATTACAAAACTTCCGCCAAAGATATGAATTCCTTCCCCAAAAGAATCATCTGATCCGTGAGTTATTTTTCCCGAATTACCTTTTTCATCAAATAAATTAAAAGTACCTTCACCACAACTAAATACTGTACAATCAGTTTTCTGAGTAATACTGTGACCGTTAAGGCAAAGATTAACCTCTACACCGGGTTCAATGACAACCCTTTCATAAATTGTTATATCTTTAGTCAAATAGCCGCTTCCACCGTTTTTTGCCAGATTTATGAGGCCGGCTTCACTGCTAATTTTCTTCCATCCATCATGTTTGGAACCATCTTTATCCGATCCGCTATGTGCCGTATGCGCTTTAGG
>JAIKXN010000195.1 GCA_024684055.1 Lachnospiraceae bacterium
ACTATCTCTCCTGTTCGAATTGTTTTGAATGATTCATCAAGCATTTGTTCAAAAGTAAGTTCTGACATATTTTTGAACCTCCTCAATTATGTTTTTTGGGGTCGACGCCCCTGCTGTAATTCCCACCAGGTTAGCATTAGCCGGTAATTCCAAATGCAACTCCTTAAGTGTCTGAATGAAATAGGTTCTTTCACAATGCATTTTGCTAATCTCGTAAAGCTTGCGGGAATTGGAGCTTTGCGAATCCCCTATAACAATCATAACGTCAGCTTTTTCGGCCAGTTGCGCGGCCTCGTTTTGACGTTCGCTTGTAGCGTTGCATATAGTATTCACAACACTAACAGTAACATCATAACAAATATTTTCCAAAACTTCAACTAATTCTTTAAATTTATTGATATTGAAAGTAGTTTGCGAAACCACGCATACATCGCCTTTTAAGACACCTTTGAGTGCAAGTGCGTCTTCCTTTGTACCGACCACATATGCTTTGTTTGCACACCACCCTTTTATACCCTCTACTTCGGGATGTCCGTCGTTGCCTATAATCACTATTGTTTTGCCCGCTTCGGACTCTCTGTTTACTGTATCGTGAATCCTTTTTACAAAGGGACAGGTGGTATCAATTATGGAGAATCCTCTCGCTTCTATGCCCTCATATATGTCCTTTGCAACACCATGAGATCTGATAATCACTGTGCCTTTGGGAAGCAAATCAAGTTCCTCGAGGCTATTTATTTCTTTCACGCCTTTTTTTAGAAAATCGTTCACAACTTCTTTGTTGTGAATGATCGGCCCGAAAGTATAAATTATGCCACCTTTTTCAATTTCTTCATATACCGTATCGACCGCTCTTTTTACACCAAAACAAAAGCCGGCAGATTTCGCTAATATTACTTCCATTTTCTTATTTCCCACAAGAATTAATTATCGAAATGATCTTATCCTTAACTTCTTCTATGCTCATATCCGATGTATCAAGATAAACCGCATCTTCAGCCTGTTTAAGAGGAGCGATTTCACGATTCATATCTCTTTCATCTCTCTCGATAATCTCTTTCTCGATTGTATCAAGATTGCAGTCTTCACCTTTTTCTTTGAGTTCAAGATATCTTCTCTCTGCTCTTACTCTGCTTGATGCGGTAAGATAAATCTTGCATTCAGCATTGGGAAGAATGTTGGTTCCGATATCACGTCCATCCATTACAACATCGTTTTCTTTGGCAAGTTTTCTTTGAAGTTCAAGAAGCTGAGCTCTGACTTTTCCGTTTGTAGAGCTTGCACTGGCCATATTGCCGACTTCCTGAGTTCTGATAAGGCCGTTAACGTTTTCACCATTTAAAAGTACTATCTGTGTTCCGTTATCATATTCAATCGACACATTGGCCTCGCCGCAGTACTTTTCAAAACCCTCGTTATCGTTGATGCCAACACCTTTTCTGATTAAATATAAAGCAATGGCACGATACATAGCGCCTGTATCTACATATATAAATCCTTTTTCTTTTGCAACCAATTTGGCAATGGTTGATTTGCCTGCTCCTGCAGGTCCGTCGATAGCTACATTAAATCCCATTTTACACCTCCGAGTTTTCTGGATATTTAAATACACAACAGTATTTCATTTTCAGCATATTTTAGCGATATAAGTCATTATATAATTACGATATTCCGGCAAGATACCCTGTGCTGAATGCAATCTGAAGGTTGAAGCCTCCCGTAAAAGCATCCACATCCATCACTTCTCCGGCAAAGTACAATCCTTTGATAAGCTTACTTTCCATAGTCTTAGGATTGATATCTTTTACACTGACTCCACCGTGAGTTATGATTGCTTCTTCGTAGTCTCTGGTACCTTTTATATTAAGAGGAAGTCTCTTGGTATATTCAAGAATTTTCTTTCTCTCTTCTTTAGTTAATTCGTTACATTTTTTATAAATGTCTACACCTGCAAGTTCACAAATCTTAAGTCCGAGTTTAACAGGATAAATATTTCCGAGAATATTCTTTAAATCCTTCTTATTGCCCTCCTGCAATTCCCTTATAAGTCTTGCATCGAATTCCTCGTCAGATAAAGCTGGTTTTAAATCTATTAAAACCTTAATATCTTTTTCATCACTGCAGGCAAGAATTGAACTTGAAGTCAAAACCAGCGGTCCGCTAATTCCAAAATGAGTAAAAAGCATTTCGCCGAGATCTTTATATTTCAGCTTATCTTTTATATACAAAGAAAGTGTTACATTCTTTAAAGATAATCCTGTTAATTCCGAAGGCCATTTTTCTTTTGTTTCAAGCGGTACCAAAGCGGGCTTCAAAGAAGAAATCCTGTGTCCTGATTCACCTGCCCAACGTAATCCGTCGCCTGTAGAACCTGTGGATTTATAACTGATGCCCCCGGTCGCTACAATAACTTTGTCGCCCTTTATAATCTCGCCGTTATCGGTCCTGATACCGGTAACGCTTTTATCAGAACCTTCAGGATTATTGCCAACCATGAGTTTATCATCCGCCTCAAACAAGATGCTTTTAACAGACGTATTCAATCTCAAATCCACATGTGCATGTTTTATAGCATTGTTCAAAGCTTTAATAATATCCGAAGAATGATCGCTGACCGGGAAGACTCTGTTACCGCGTTCAGTCTTTAGGGGCGTCCCATTATCTTCAATCAATCTCATTAAGTCTTCGTTATTAAATTGCGAAAAAGCACTGTAAAGAAACTTCGGATTGCTTACAACATTCTCAAAAAACTCATCTCTTGAGCAGGCATTTGTGACATTGCATCTACCCTTGCCTGTAATAAAAAGTTTCTTTCCTATCTTTTCATTTTTTTCAAGCAGAACCACATCATCGCCATTATTCGCCGCACTTATAGCAGCCATAATACCGGCAGGTCCCGCACCTATAATTATCGTCTTTACTTTTAAATACGATTTTTGTACAATTTCAATGTATGCAAAGGTGTTAAAATGAAGACGAT
>JAIKXN010000215.1 GCA_024684055.1 Lachnospiraceae bacterium
TAAAGTATACGTAGACAAATATAATTCAAAGACTGCAGATATCAAGACAAAGATGGTAGAGGGCTTCAGAAAAGACGTTCCTTCAACCGATAACGGAATGTATACTCTTGTTCTCAATGTTCCCGTTGATACAGCTGATGCAAATGCCGTAGTCGGATTTGATATTGTAGTTACAAACGGTGACAAGACAATTGCATTCAACGACTCCAACATGACTCAGGCAAACTCCAGCAAGTATTATGCTGAAGGTATGTTAAAGCCTTTTGTATTCATTCCAAGGGGAACTGTTACGATCGACGGTGAACTTGACGAAGCATGGAACAATGCAATTGAAGTAAAACTCGGAAACAAGACTGACAATCCTCAGGCAAGCGCAGTAGTTAAGCTTCTCTGGGATGAGCAGTATCTGTATGCATATGCAGATGTAACAGACGCCGATCTTAACAAGGATAACGAAGAAGTTCATCAGCAGGATTCATTCGAAATCTTTATTGATGAGACCAATTCAAAGGCTTCCGAATATAACAATGCAACAAAGCAGTACAGAATCAACTTTGCAAACGAGCATTCATTCAACGGCGAAACATGTGTTGAAGAAAATGAAAGCACATTTGCAAAGACAACAGAAACAGGATATGTGATCGAAGGCGCATTCAAGTGGACAGAGGTTACTCCAGCAGAAGGCGCATACATCGGTATCGAACTTCAGATAAACGATGCTGATTCGACCGGTGCCAGAATCGGAACAGCTACATGGAATGATATTACAAACCAGTGCTGGTCATCACCCGCATGCTTCGGAACAGGTATGCTTGTAGCTGAAAATGCAGCAGCAACTGCACCCGCTCAGGATAACGGCAAAGCAGATAATACGGATAATAAGAAGAGCAAGATCGGTCTTATTGTCGGAATCGCAGCAGCAGTAGTCCTTGCAGGCGTTGCAGCAGCAGTTTCATTTAAGAAGAAACCCGAAGAAGAAGCCGAAAGCGATAAAGCCAAAGCTAAAGAAAAAGAAAGCAAGGCTAAAGAGAAAGACAGCAAAAAAGACAAGAAAGCCGACAAGTAATTTGATCGGAACAAGTTTGAAAAGAGCTGTAAAATCAAAGTAATATTATTGTTTTGAGGAATAGAAACCGGGCAGGAAATCCTGTCCGGTTTCCGCTTAAGAGAACACATGAACGGTGTCGGAAATAAGAATAGTTGACATTAGTTAACATAATGTGTTAAAATGTAAGTCCATTCGCGTTAAGGTAGCATTGATCAGTTAACAGAATGAGTTCCGTTTTAGAGAGAACGGAACAAAGCGGACAGCGAATGGCCGCAAAAGAGGAAAAATTTTATGTTCAAGAAAACCATGAAGTTCGTGGCGGCTACTGCAATTCTTGGCGTTTGTGTATTTACTCTTTCCTATATCTATGTATTGAGAACCACAATTCTGGATCTTCGTACGGATGCGGATATGGAGAAATTAAGAAGCAGAAGATACACTGATATAATTGTCGGAGGCAGCGGCGACGGAGCCGAATCGGAGGTTGTAAAGAAAGATACGTTGTATAACGTAAATTTTCAGGTGTACGATCTTCCGAAATACGCACCTTACTACGGACAGAAAGCTTACGAGAACTACTCAGCGATTACTAACCGTGCAAGCAAGCAGTACAAAATTCAGGAAGTTGCATATACTGACGAATATGGCTTCCGACTTTATGAAGACAGATATCTTATAGCGATAGGAACGCATTTCGGTGCACCTGTCGGTACGTATATTGATGTCGAACTCGCCAACGGAGTTATTATTCCGTGCATAGTCGGCGATATAAAATCAGATGTGGATACGGAGGAAAACAATGTATACAGTTTATCCTGCGCATGTGCAACAGAGTTTATAGTCGACGGATGGATTATCGATCCTTATACAAGGGGCGATGTTTCGTGTATCATTGAAGGATGGGACAGTCCCGTTGTTCATATCATAGTATACGAACACAGCTTCTTTGATAATAAATAATTGCGTTTTTAAAGGATTTATGCCTTCTTTACCGGTCATAAGGTAAAGAAGGTATTTTTTTGTGTTATTTTTAAAGATTTATTAAAAAAAGTTTAAGGCATACAAATTTTTAAAACTCTGGTATATAATGGGTAAGGTTTGAGAGAAGTTCTTTCCTTATTTATGTAAACGAAAAGGAAAAATTCTTCATAATGCGAAACAATCCGATAGGCATATTTTGTACAATTTGCCCGAAAATATCAAATTATCAACAAAATATAGTGATATTTTTCGCCATATATAGTACAATATTTATCGGTTGAGAGGAGTCAGGGAAATGAAAAACCGTATAATGATTCCGGCAATAATCATTGCTCCGCTTATTCTTCTTATTTTCAGCGGATGCCGGACTGAAGTAATAGATATAAATAAGCAGTTGGGTTCTTCAGCGTCTGAAAACATTGAAGGAATACCTGTTGAATATAATGAAAACTATGTTGAGGTCGCATATGACCCCGCCAAATCCCCCGAAGCTAAACAGAAAGCCGAAGAGGAAGCCAGAGAAAAAGAAGAAGAGGCTTTAAGAGCCGAAAAGGAAAAAGAAGAATTAAGAGAAACCCTTACCGAAGAAACATCCGAAGAAGATTTGGAAGATGAGGAAGAGGAAGAAACCGAAGAAGATGCAGAAGACGGGGAAGAGGATGAAGAAACCGATGAGGAAGACAACGCCTCAGTTATTCCAGAAGAATTCGATCCTGAGTTCTATGCACAGACTTATCCCGATGTAGTCGCCATATATGGCAACAGTCCCGAAGCTCTTTACAAGCATTACCGGGAATACGGCAAAGCCGAGGGAAGAAGCTGCAACGCGGAAGAATATGCGCTGCTTAATGAAACCGCTGATTTATGATAAAAGATTGAGACAGATGGACTTTGTTGATGGTAAAGTCTGCGACAGGAATGACAAAGCATTAACAAAGTATGGATAGAGAAATGGCAGATACGGAGAACAAAAAAGAGAAAAAAGTGAAAGCCAAAAAGGTAAAGCTTTCAGCATACGGACGAAAGATGGCGAGAAAAGAGAGAAGAAAAGATTCCCTCTTTTTAATGCCATCTTTTTTGGGCGTATCAGTCTTTTATCTTATTCCGTTTGCCGTGGTTCTGGTTTATTCTGTAGTGGACAATCCTGTCACCATGAACTATGTCGGTATTTCAAACTACGTGAGAATACTTCAGAACGACGCATTTAAACTTGCCGCTGCGAATACATTCAAGTTTTCGTTGATTGCGGTTCCTCTTGCCGTTGTCATATCACTTCTTATGGCAATACTTCTCGATCAGAGCATTCCTCTGGCTTCGCAGTTCAGAACGATTTTCTTATCGCCCATGATGGTACCCGTTGCATCCGTTATTCTTGTATTCAGGGTTTTATTTGATTACAACGGTGCGTTCAACGGGATTTTAAGATTCTTCGGCGGTTCAAATATAGACTGGTTAAAGAGTGATTATGCACCTCTGGTAATACTTGCGCTTTTCTTATGGAAAAATCTCGGATACAACATGATCCTTTTCCTAGCAGGTCTCGGAACGATACCCAGGGAAATGATGGAAGTTGCATATCTTGATTCTTCGAATGCACTCAAATTATTCTTTATCGTCAAGATAAGATATTTATCCCCGACGATCCTTTTTGTAACGATCATGTCGTTAATCAACTCATTTAAAATATTCAGGGAAGTATATCTTCTGTCGGGCAACTATCCGCACGGTTCGGTATATACCCTTCAGCATTTCATGAATAACATGTTTGATTCGCTTGATTATCAGAAGCTTTCTTCGGGCGCAATCATCATGAGTATTGTAATGGTTATAATAATCGGAATTCTCTATATTCTGGAAAGCCGGTTCGGAAAGGATATGGAGGAGTAACGATGAAAGAGAGCAGAAAAGAGCTAAGAAAAAATGCTCTTCTCAGGATAAAAAAGAGATTAAAGAAGTTATCGCGAACATCGATTCTTTTTGTGATAGCACTTGTGTTTGCGATTATTTTCCTTCTTCCTTCCGTTCTTACGATAACAAACTCGTTCATGAACGAAACGGAAATAAATGCTAATTACGGAAAGATATTCGCTACAACGGAAAACGGCGGAAAAGTATTCATAAGCGAAACGGTTCATATAAAATTCATTCCGAACAAAGTAAGTTTCGATCAGTACATATCGGTGCTTTTCAAGAGTCCGGATTATCTTTACAAATTCTGGAACTCGGTAATATACACGATCCCGATCATGATATTCCAACTGATCATAGCTCTTCTTGCCTCGTACGGATTCATGAGACTGAAGGGCAGGTTAAAAGAAATGCTTTTCTTCATATATATCATAATCTGCCTGATGCCCTATCAGGTTACTCTTGTACCGAATTTCCTGGTTGCCAAATGGCTTAACATTATTGATACGAGATGGTCGATCTGGCTTCCCGGAATGTTCTCGCCTTTTGCGGTATATCTTCTTACAAAGTACATGAAGAGAATACCGAAGTCCATTATCGAGGCAGCAAAGGTGGATGGTGCCGGAGAATGGAAGATATTTATAAAGATATGTCTGCCTCTTTGCAAGGGTGCTATTTATTCGGTAGCAATACTGATATTTATAGATTTCTGGAACATGGTAGAACAGCCGCTCATCCTGCTTGCGGATGAATTCCTTCATCCTCTGAGCATTTTCTTAAGCAAGATCAATTCGGGAGAAATAGGACTTGCGTTTGCGGTAGCTTGTGTATACATGGTTCCCAGCCTTCTGATATTCCTTTACGGAGAAGATTATCTTGTAGAAGGAATTTCATATCAGGGCGGTGTTAAAGGATAAAACGTTTCAGCTTTTTTGAAAAACAGTCATCAGGGATAATGAAAGGTGACGGAACGGAGATTACGATGGATAAACATAACAAAAGAGAGATAGTAAAAAACATAGCGATAGTATTTCTGGTAATCATGCTGATACTGACGTTCTTTTCGAATACGATTCTTAACAGGACTCTGCCTGAAGTATCGACTCAGATGATAACCAGCGGTACCGTTTCGTCACAGGTCAGGGGAGAAGGCAATGTCGAGACGGAAGATCCCTATAATTTAACGATCAATGAAACGAGAAAGATAAAGGGCGTTCTTAAAAGAGAAGGCGACCATGTTGACGTGGGCGATATCATTTATACTCTCGAAGGTGAAGTAAGCGAAGAACTTACAACAGCGAAGAACGATCTTGAAGAATTGAAGCAGGAATATGACCTTTCCGTGATCGACAGCGGTCTTTCAAGTGCCGAAGCAGCTCAGATCGAAGCAGGTGTAACCGTAAAGACAGGTTCCATCCTTTCCGTTCTTGAAGCAAAGGACAAAGAGGCAACAGCATTAAGAGGCCAGCTTGATGAAAAGAACAAACAGAAGGACGATCTTGAATACAAGATTTCGCTCGAAGAGAATTCATCAGCCGATCCCACGGATACTTCTGCCGAGGAACGTGCTCTCGAAGCGGCTGAAAATGCTCTTGATGCTGCAAAGGACAGGCTTTCAAACGCTAAGGAAACTCTTGAAAGCTATATTGCCGCAAAGGAAGCAATAGAGACTAAAAACACGGCAATAGAAAATTATCACAGAGCATACGATGAATATTACGGAACATCCGAGACCATGGGCGCAAAGGAAAAATGCGACAAGGCCGAAATGGACTATGATGCCAAGAAGAGCGACTATAAGAAAAAATATGATGATTATCAGAAGAAAGTGGAAGATTATCAGACTAAGAGTTCCGAGTATCTTGCAGACCCTTCAAATGCCGACAAGGAAAAGGCAATGAAGGATGCCGAGATCGCAAAGAACAATGCCCAGACTGCAATGGACAATGCTTTAAAGGCAAAAGATAAAGCGGAAATAGATTTCAATGCGGCAAAGACAGCAAAAGAGAATGCACAGAGTGCACTTACGGTTGCAGAACAGGCCATGAAAGAAGCCGAAGCGATCCAGGTTATCGTTCCCACGGAAGAAGAAATGAATGCCGCGCAGAATGAAGTAAACAGCGCACAGCAGGATGTAACCGCCAAAGAAGCACAGGTTGCGGACGCACGCAAGAAACTTAACGATAAAAAGAATTCCGGCAGTTCCTCATCAAACGAAAGTGCTTTGAAGAAGGAACTCAAGGAAGTGGAAAAGAGCATTGAAGAACTCAATGACAAGATTGAAAAGATCGAAAAAGAAAGAGATGATTTCCTTTCCGAAGAAAAAACCAAACTCGGTCTTGAGAAAAAGTATCAGGAAGTTTTAAAGAAACAGGAAGAAATAAAAGAACTTGAGGAAAAAGCTCTCGGCGGCGAAATAAAGAGCCCCGTAGCCGGAACGATCGTTTCGACAGCATATTCCACAGGCGAAAAGACCGAAGCTGGCGGAACGGTTGCGGTTATCCAGATAGACGGCAAAGGCTACAAATTATCATTCCCCGTAAGTGCCAAGGAAGCAAGAAATGTTAAAGTCGGCGATGATGTAACGATCGAGAACTCATGGTACTACGGCGACATTCAGGTTAACCTTGTGGCTATCCAGCCCGACAAGACCAATACAAGAGACGGAAAGATACTTGTATTTTCACTTACGGGAGATTCTGTTCAGGCCGGACAGAATATTACGCTTTCCGTAGGACAGAAGAGCTCGAACTATGATTTTATCGTTCCCATATCGGCTCTTCATGAAGACAACGACGGCAATTTCATTTTGATCATGCAGGAAAGAAGCACTCCTTTCGGAACAAGATACATTGCAAAGAAGGTTGAGGCAAAGGTTCTTGCAAAGGATGACAAGGTTGCTGCAATCGATGCCGAACTTTTGGGATATGAATATGTTATAACAAATTCTTCAAAAGAACTTGAAAAAGGAGACCAGGTTAAACTGGCTGAGTAATACAACTGATGGAAAAATTAAAGGCAATACTTTCCAAAATTAAATATTACAGAGTAATCTGCCTTTCTCTCAGTTTGATATTTCTCGCAATCGGGATCATAACCAATATTATCCTCAATGCCGGCAGAAATAAGTATGACGACCAGACAATGAGCGCGAGATGGGATTCGGAGGGCAGTTCCGCCCACATTTCGATGTTTATAAAGGACATCGCTCATTTTACAAAGAATGATATCGAAGGTCTCGAATATGAATTAAACAAACAACTCGACCTCAATTCCATTGAGGCGCCCAATGAGGATGCCAGAAGATTTGTGGACTGCTATATGGCAAAAAGCAGCATTACGCTTGAAACCGAACAGAATACGATCGATGTGGAATGCATGGCGGTTGGAGGAGATTTCTTTCTTTTCCATCCCATAAGACTTGCGAGCGGTTCATATTTCGCGGGAAGCGATCTGACTTACGACGGAATTATTCTTGATGAAGCGACGGCCTGGCGCCTTTTCGGTTCTTCAAACATAGTCGGACAGAAAGTGCTCTTCGGAGACAGGGTTCTTTTCATAAAGGGCGTATACAAAAGAGAGGACGACAAGGTCCATTACTATGCGAGAGGGGACAAGCCGGAGATATACGTTCCTTTCGATCTTCTTGACAGCGCGGATGCACCGCTTGACATAGTGTCGTTTGAAGTGTGCATGCCGAATCCGATCGAAAACTTCGCAAACAAGATAATCACTGATATCGTCAAACTTGATACCTCGAATTTTGAGGTGGTAAATAATTCGGAAAGATTTACGATAGAGAATCTCTGGAAATTATACAAGGGCAAGAAATACCGTTCCATGCAGAATCGTGACATTATCTATCCTTACTGGGAGAAGATAGCAAGATTTCAGGAAGACCGCCTTTCGCCTTACGCGGTGGTGATGTGCGTGACATATATTTCTTCAGCCACGATCTTCCTCTGTCTGGTTCTCTATGAGGTATCGAAACTGACAAGATTAAGAAGCAGAAATGATGATTAAATCCGTTGAAAGACGGATTTAATTTTTTGACACAAAAATATAGCAAAAAATGCCAAAACAGACGTGTGACAGGTGTGAAAATAATGTTGATTTATATAAAAAAAAGGAATATGATGTAATTTGATTCAGTTTAAATTTAAGGAGAATGCCATGAAACCCATTAAAGAAGGAAAAGTCAGGGAAATCTATGATAACGGCGATACGCTTATTATGGTCGCAACAGACAGAATAAGCTGCTTCGATGTTATTCTTAACAACGTTGTAACAAAGAAGGGTACTGTTCTTACACAGATGAGTAAATTCTGGTTTGACATGACAAAGGATATCCTTCCCAATCATATGATTTCGGTTGATGTAAATGATATGCCCGAATTCTTCAGACAGGAGAAGTTCGACGGAAACAGCATGCTTTGCAAGAAGCTTACAATGTTACCCGTTGAGTGTATCGTAAGAGGATATATCACAGGAAGCGGCTGGGCAAGCTACAAGGAAAACGGTACCGTATGCGGTATTAAGCTTCCCGAAGGATTAAAAGAATCCGACAAGCTCCCTGAACCCATTTACACACCTTCTACAAAAGCAGAAATCGGCGATCATGATGAAAACATCAGCTACGAGCAGAGTGTTGAATATCTTGAGAAGCGTTTCCCCGGAAAAGGAGAAGAGTATGCTTCCAAACTTCGTGATTACACAATCGCTCTTTACAAGAAATGTGCCGATTACGCTTTAAGCAAGGGTATCATTATTGCAGATACAAAATTTGAATTCGGTCTTGATGAGAACGGAGAAATCGTTATCGGTGATGAAATGCTCACACCCGATTCATCAAGATTCTGGCCTCTCGAAGGATACGAAGCAGGACACTCACAGCCTTCATTCGACAAGCAGTTCGCAAGAGACTGGCT
>JAIKXN010000244.1 GCA_024684055.1 Lachnospiraceae bacterium
TACATCGCTCGCTATCAGCGCTTCCTCAAGCGAATAAACCTTTTCGTTTCTGTGCATCTTCTCGGAAAACTGTGGCTGACAGTCTATCCAGTTAGCAAGGATTTTCTGAAACTTCTCTTTTGGAACGATTCCCTTTTGCTCAAACTCGCACATAAACTGCGTATAATCGGAAATGCTCCAGGATACTCCGGCAACCTCGCCCTCCGGAATCCAGTTAATGAAATCTTCCAAAACTTCCTCAAGCATTTCCGCCTGCGATAAATCTTTTTTGGTTATGTTGGTTAATTTCTTTATGAACTGATCGATATCGCCGTATTTGGGCTTAACGTATCTTCCGTATTTATCAACCACATCCAGATTTTCGTCAAGAAGCGCCGCGCCTATCTGAATTATTTCCTGTTTGTAGTTGTAATTCTGACGGTAAAGCTTGTTGACTTTACACATTTCCAAATCAATTACCAGGTATTTCATACTGTTCTCTTTTCGCTTTTTATTTTGTCAAAAATATTATAACGTAAGCAGTTTGTTTTCTCAAATTCAATAATTGCTTAACGTTTCCTGAAGGATTTTCTTCATCTCTTCACGCATGCTTTTGGGCTTTATGACTTCAACATTCTTGCCCTGACTTAACAGCCACATAAGTATGCCCGTACCGTAAACTTCCGCTTCGATTACACACCCTTTTTTGCTTTCCGAAACGACCTTCGCGGTAGGTATGCGGTCCAAAATCGCCTCTATGCTGTTTCCGGTAAATCTGAACTGAAGATACGTCAAAGTTCCGGGGAACATAAACTGTACGCGTTTTCTGAATTCACCTTCTTCAAACCTGTCCATATATGGTATTTTGAACGTCTCATCAAGATCCTTATACGACTTGATGCGGTCTATTCTGAAAACTGTCGGATAATCGTAGATCTGGACATATTTTCCTTCTTCATTCTTTTCAACAATAAAAGCATTCAGATAAAAATAATACTCCGAAAAAACAAGACCTACCGGCTCAATAACACGCTTAACGATTTCCTTCGACGAAACCTCTTTTTTGTAGGTTATTTCCATAAGTCTGCACTGTTTGACTTTTTCACCAAGCACCCAGAGTTTGTTCTTTAAAGCCGACTTGTGATTCAATTCCACATAATGATATTTTTCGTTGGAAATAAGATCCGAAACGAGCTTCATATTCTTCTGCGGAACGCAGCCCGAAACAAGCTTATCGAGGATTGTGCCGATTTCTTTTTTGGTAAAAGCACGGCTTTCCAGAAGAATCTTGCTGACTGCAAAAATCTCGTCATTATCAAGAAGTCCTTCTTCCGAACCGGTCATAACAAATCCTTCTCTCGCACGATCATAAACCACTTCCCTGGTATCGCCCGCAGACTCGGCTCTTCCCGACAAAAAAGCCCTGATATCATCCAGATCTCTTTGAATCGAGCGCTCATCAACGCCAAATCGTTTTGCTTCTTCTCTTTTATTTATGCTTTTGCCCTCGCAGAGTCTGACATACATATCAAGTGTCCGGTTGTTTTTGTGCTGTTTTTCCATAAATGCTCCTAACGATAAAATTTTCGGTTTATCCAAAGAAAATACCTATAAATATATTTCGGCATTTTTATGGTCTTTTTTTAGATACAAAAAACGGAGGAGATTATTCGTCTCCCCCGCCTGAAATTTACTGTCCTATCCAAAGACTGCCTCAAAAAATCCGCCGACACATCCGACAATTCCGCCGATCGCACCGCCTACAACAGCACCCGGAATTCCCAGAATGGTTGCCCCGATTTCTGCACCGTCAGTAACGCCATCGAAAATGCATGATACAATCACATCGCCGAATTCACGGCTGATCTCAGAACTGTAATCACAGTCGTCATCGTTAAACATCCAGTTGTCTTCATCTCTGTTGATATTCTCTGCGATATTGAGTCTCTTTGCCTTGGGAGCTGCCTTAACAATGTAGTATAAAAGTTTGGTTAAATTGTAAGGTTTTCTCTGAACGCCGTTCTCCGTGAAGCCTGCGCAGTAGCATACGGGCTTGATGTCGAGATCTGTGTTTTCCTTAATCCTTGCTCTTACGGAAGCTGCTTTCTTCCTTAAGAAATCTTCAAGAACCTTATCGGGTTTGTTCTTCTCAGCATCCCAGTGAGTGCCCTTCATTGCGATATCCGCCTGGTTAAGCGCGATGAGGATTCTCTTCTTTGCCGCATTTCCGAATTCGGGTTTGAGGATGTTGTTAATGATATTGTAGTAGCTGCCTAAATCCTTTGAAGATGCATCCATGATAATTACAACAAGGTCTACAAGCTGCTTTCCGTTCTCATCTCTTTCCTGAAGTTTAAGAAGGATTTCATCGGCAATCTCTTCGTCTCTCTCAACGCCGTCGCCAAGGCCCGGTGTATCCCATACAGTGAGGTTATCAAGTTTGAATTCCTTAATACTCTGTGTTTCGGGATCAACGCCTTCACCAACCTTTGCAACATCCATATCAAAGAGCGCATTTACCGTCGAACTCTTCCCGCTGCCGGTCGCACCAACAAGCATGATATTGAGCTTCTGCTCCTTGATCTCGTTAAGTTTCTTTCGCTTCTCTTCCTTTTCCTCGTCCGAAATGTCCAATGCGTCTATTTCTTCTTCGATAAGCTTATA
>JAIKXN010000257.1 GCA_024684055.1 Lachnospiraceae bacterium
ATTTTCTTTCAAATTAAAATTTCTTATACATTTTGTAAAATATAGTTGACATTATGTAAGGATGGTATTACTATATGCTCAAGTCGACGAGCATAAATTTTTTAGTTTAGTTTTATCAGGAGAATGATTATGAAAAAGAAAATACCATATATCTTAGCAATGATTTTAATGATTCCGTTTTTTATCCTTGTCGTTTTCGCAAGAGGATTGCAGGGCGAAGGAAAAGAAGTAATGGACGGCAACATGTCAATGACAGTCGTTAAGGAAAACGGCGTACTCCGTGATACCGAGGCATTGCCCCTCGATCTGACAATTGAGAAAGACGGCGAGTACAACCTTTCCTATTCATGGGATGTTGAGGAACCCGGATTTCTGACAGGTATTACCATTGAAGATTCCGAAGGCAACGGCGTTTACGGCAGTACGGCCTTCCAGGTTAACGTATCTTCGCAGGATATTTTCCTCAAAAAAGGAAACTATGAAGTAAACTTCATATTCCTTGACTCAGAAGATGCTTTCCGCGAGTACAACGAAAAATATTCGGCAATAACAAACCCTGTTGAACTTGAAGAATACATTGAAAATGTCGGATTCGATACTTTTGCAGAAAATACAAATGCAAACATCTCTTTATCGGCAGGCGTTTACAAACCTTACACCGCTCCCGCATGGGTTCAGATCCTTTGCCTCGCAACAGGATTAATCATCATCGCTTTGTGTGTTGCAGCTTTATTCATTGACAGAAAGACCGACGAAAACATGTCTGAAGGTGTTGATAATATCGGTATCACATTTGCAATTTTTTCAATCGTGGTAACAACAGTTCAGCTTTTCGTATCTTTCGGCCTTAACCTTTTCCCCATTGAATACACACCCAGCTTAACAGCACTTTTATCCTTCGCACTTGTTGCACTCAGCGTTGATGTGATCGGGTTTCCCTTACTTTATGTAATAACAAAGAAGATTCCCGCCAGAAAAATACCCAAGCAGAAATTCGGTTTCTTCAAATTCGTTCCTTATATCTTCATGACAGCAGGCCTCATGCTTATCGGAATGCTTGTCGGAACAATAGTAAACAACATTTTCACAAAGCCTTTCGGCGGCACCAACACCAATGTGATTGCAGAACTTCTTTTAGGTTCAAGCCCTGTTCCCAGAATCCTCGTTGTTGGTATTCTTGCTCCGATTTTTGAAGAGCTTATTTTCAGAAAACTGCTTATCGACCGCTTAAGCAGATACGGTTCATTCATAGCTATCCTTGTTTCGGGCCTGTTTTTCGGACTTTTCCACGGAAACTTCTCACAGTTTTTCTTCGCTTCACTGATCGGTTTCCTCTTCGCTTTCCTTTATTTAAAGACCGGAAAAATCCACCTTACAATAATCCTTCACATGATCGTAAACCTTTTTACTTCCGTGGTTACAACAACTCTTTTGCAGAAAGTATATGAAACAAATCCTTCAATGAACACTTCACCGGAATATCTTATGGCTAATCGCGCCGCAGCTGTTTCAATCGTGCTTTTCGGAGCAGCCCTTGCAACCATCGCATTTGCCGGATTTGTTGGAATCATTATTCTCATCGTATTTGCGGCAACAAAGAAATTTAAACTCGAAAAGATCGAAGGCGAACCTTCAAAATCCGAATCTGTAAAGGCATTGTTTACAAGCAGATATGCATGGCTTTTCGTTCTTTCAACGATCGGACTTTTCATCATCACATACCTTCCCGCAATGCTCGGTATGTAAATTCCTTTCCTGGTAGGGAATTGATTCTCCGACATATCTTATAAGAAAATCGTTTCTTAAATGCAGTCTGCTTTAAAAACCGGCAATATACAAAGTTCGTTTCTTAAATGCAGCCCGCCGGGCCAAAAAGCAGTATATCTTTAAAATGCACACGTCGGAAAGAACAAAGAATAAATTGTAATACATTAGACAACGCGTTAAAATGATAAAGGCGGTCGGATAAGCCGGCCGCCGATAAACAACAGGGAGTACATTATGAAAAAATCGGTAATCGTAAAAAGAATAATATTGGTAGTACTTTTCGCGGCAGTTCTTTTGCTGACTCCCGTTTTGTTTTTTATAAAAACGCCTCTTGAACAGAATATGTCGAAATGGACTTCCACCATCGAGATTAAAGACAGGGTTGCATATCCTGCAAGCAATTCCATAGATTTTAAAGTCGACAAAGCCGGCGAACACACCGTTTATTTTTCACTGATACCCGAAGGCTACGACAAAGACAGTCTCGCAAATGTCAAACTTTCCAATCTCGGATTTATCACAACTTTGGTCATTACCGATTCTTCCGACAATGTGGTTTATTCTTCCTCGCAGAGTGCCGCTTTCCTCGATACTGTAATCTATCTTGAGCCCGGAAATTACAAAGTTACATATTATTATTTTACGGACGAAAATGAATTTTATGATTTTTCCTCCGAGTTTCTCTGCAGTTCAAAAGAAGCCGCACGACTGGCAAAAGATGTCAATTTCCCTTCTTTTATCGAAAACGGAACTGCTGTTTTCAACTATGAATTCTGCTGTTTAAGCAAAGAAAAAGATCTTTTCTTTCCCTCTCTCATGCTTGGATGGGGAATAGTTTTTGGTCTGCTTCTCGCAATGCTTCTGACTGAATTCTTCTTTTTCGGAAAAGACGGCACGAAAAAATACGATGAACGACAGATTCTTGAGCAGGGAAAGGCTTTCAAAATCGGATTTTTCACTCTGCTTATAATAGTTGAATCCCTGATAATTCTTAATCTTACCGGTATCGCCACTATCGCCGATTATCCGATATTTTATCAGCTTGCCGTTTTTATCGGTCTGGGCGTTTACGTCAGTTACTGCATCTGGCATGAAAGCTATTTTGCCATCAACGAAAAATCCACGCGCGTACTTATACTTTTCGCTTTTATCGCTGTCTTCAATCTGGTAATAAGCATCGTCAACTTTGTTAACGGCTGGATGATTGTTGACGGAAGAATTACTTTCAGAGTATTAAATATCTTCTGCACGCTTCTTTTCCTCATAATCTTTGCGGTATTGTTACTCAAAAGAATCGCAAATTCCAGAAGCGCATCCTCTGATGATGACGATGATGAGGAGGATGACTGATGAAGAATCTTAAATTAAAGGCGGCACGAGCTGCGATGGACTTATCCCAACAGGACTTAGCCGACAAAGTCGGCGTATCGAGGCAGACCATCAATGCCATCGAAAAAGGTGATTACAATCCCACCATCAACCTCTGCAGAAGCATCTGCAAGGTGCTCAACAAAACACTTGATGAAATATTTTGGGAAGATGAATAAAAAATACCTGCCAAAGATTTGAAAAATCAAAGGCAGGTATTATTTTTTGCAACAAAAAAGGAAGCCACTGAATGACTCCCCCAGTGCCGTCCGAAAACATGCACCTTTTTCTAAAATTTAGTTTACTACATTATCTAATGATAAGCAAGAATTTACTCAGGCACGTTTCCTGAATTTATTGTACGTTCTTCTGTAATTAGCTATCGCCCTGTGATGTCTTCCGATAACATCATGCCAGCCCGATCCGTAATCCTCGTCTTCGTCGCAGAAGAAATCCATCAGTTTATCCATGACTTCAACCATTCTTTTTTCGAGATTCGTATATTTGCAGATAAGGGCAATCCCGCCTTTTTCATGTTCTCTGTCGTCTCCGACCATCCTCTCAATAATGAGAATTCTCTGCTTATGATTCAGGGTATCCATCTTTTCGATCTCATCCAAAAGTCTGGCTCCCCAGTATTCGTAATCGGAATTTCCCAGAAAAAGAACCCCGATAATTTTACCGACTCTTCCCCATACAAAGCCGTCCGGCTTCCATAAATCCTCGAAAAGATCTTCAAGAATTTCTTTATCCAGTTCTTTTACCAGTTCCTTATCCTCTTTGACTGTAAGGTAAAATTCATATTTATCACGCGATTCCTCTCTGGAAACATGAATTCCCTTCCCCATGTATTCTTTATATAACGATTTTCCTGTTTCCAGCTGTTCCGGTGATAATTTTTCTGCTGCCGACATTCCCATATTTTTTCCCTTATTTCCAATCCCTCATCTTCGGGATCCCCTTAAAAGTTTTCAAACTCTTTCCCCGGCACACTTCTTCGGGAAACTGTTACATACCCTTTTTAATATTCCTATTGTAATTCGTGTTATTTAGCAGGTCTTTTGAATCTTCCCATCAATACCGGGAAAAATGCCATCAGAAAACAGGTGACACCCATTAACGGATGAAGGATTAAAGCCATGCTTCCGTGACGCTGAACGTAATACTCCAGAAATCCCGTGCCGCCCATTACAAGAAGTTGTGCAACCCAGATAAGGAAACAGACTTTGCGCCACTGTTTCTTTCGTATTCTCAAAACCGTCTCGTAAATCATTACCCCGAGAATGCATACACCAGAGAAAATCTGAATGATACTTACGAATCCGTTTGCGGGGAAATATCCCGCGTCATACCTTGTGCTTTCGAGAACAAACTGCGCCGCCGAGAAGAAAAGAAGGAAGAAACAGGCAGTCTCGCCTTTCTGCTTTCTGTTTTTAAGATAAAAAACAGTGGATGCCACGCAGATTAAAGACATCAGTATAAATCCTATGAAAAATGTCGCCAGACGATATTCGGGTTCGCCCTGCGTATTGTAGTTCATGTATGCGAAGGGCAGAATCTGAAATGAAGGATTCTCGATGATCATTTTACCGCGGCATGCGGGATGATAAAGATCGGTAAGATAAAGGATTGCAACACCTGCTGCCGTCGGGCTCGAAAGGCTGTCCAAAAGCGAAGGAAGATTTTTATCAAGACGAACAAGTCTTATAAGAACTGCTGCCATCAGAATACCGGGTACGATCCCAAGCAGCGAAAATGCCGACAGATCAAGCGACTTTAGTGCCGAAACGTATCCTTCAAACTGCGACTGATGCGAATACCAGTAAACGCTTCTTGAAAGAAAAGCGCAAAAGACGATCGCAAACGGAGCCATCACCCACAAAGCAATAGTCTTTCTCTCTTTTCCGGTATAAAGTGTACAGGCAAAATTAAACCAGACAAGAATTGCGACAGCCATCAGGATCAGAGCCCAGGATATTTCATACGATCCGAGAATAAAAGCGGTAGGATTCATCATTGGCTCTCCTCCTCCGGCAAGGCGGTTACAAAATACAGAATGTCGCTTACGGCTCTTTCCGAACCGAAATCCACGTAATTTAAGACTTTGTTCTGCATGATGATTTCCGCGGTCTGTCCGCCGTCAAGAACATAAGCGTCGGTAACGCCCTTGCTCATCATTATATCTCTCGTCTGTGTGACGGTCGTTGTCGGAACATTGCTTCCGTGATTTATCGTCATCAAAAGATAGTGACAGGGTTCACCCCTTGCGAGAACCGAACGTGAATATCTTTCCGTTACCTGTCCGAGAAGATAGCTGCTCGAGGATTCGTGAGGCTCGCCGTTCGCTATCAGTACAGGTCCGAACGCAAGGGTAAAAAGAACATCGTTCTCTTCTATGTATTTGCGTGCGCTCTCCTCATCGGGAAGTTCATCCGCATATGTAAAAAGAAGATCGCCGTTTGAATTGACGTGGCAAAGCTCCAAGTGACGCGGATTGAAACGGTAAAGTTCTCTCTGATAAACAGTCACGCCCTCGGCACGGAATTTGTAAAAATCACCGTTCATGGCCACGACCGCATTGGTTTCCTTTGATAATTCGGAGGCGTATTTCTGAATGGGTGAGCCGTATGTATCCTGAGAAAGTTTTCTTCTGAACTGCGAAGGATCCGAAAGATATATCTCGGAAAAAGTACATGCATGACCGTCACAGAATTCTTTCCATGAATAGCAAAGTATCGTTTCGTCCGCATAATACTGAATGTTTTTGTTAACAAAACTC
>JAIKXN010000021.1 GCA_024684055.1 Lachnospiraceae bacterium
TGAAGGAAAGCTTTCAGCCTGTTGTGTCTTTCCTTCGCTTCCTCAAGGTGAGGATTGCTCTCATCCTTATAATTTCCCAGATACGGTCCGAGTTCTATTTCATCGGAAATAACACCGTCCGAAAGATATATGATTCTGTGTCCTCGCTCGGCAGCCTTGAATGTGTGTGTAACCATTACAATGCTCTGTCCTTCGTTGTTAAGATCCGAAAGAATGTCAAGAACGTTATCGGTATTCTGGGAGTTCAAAGCACCTGTAGGTTCGTCTGCGAAAAGTACTTCCGGGCTGTTGATCACACCGCGTACTACAGCAACTCTCTGTTGCTGTCCGCCTGAAAGCTGGGTGGGAAACTTTTTCCAGTCCGTTGAATTCATGTCAACTTTTGTAAGAAGTCTTTCTGCTTTTGCAGCAAGTTCTTTACGGTTTGTACTCTTCAAAAGCCCGCAAACCATAATATTGTCAAGTGCGCTCATGGAATCATTCAGATAGTTCTGCTGGAATACGAATCCTACATGATCTCTTCTGAATTTTGCCAGTTTGTCATTGCTGAATTTTGATATTTCTGTTGCTTCAAGGCTAATGTCATCTGTCCAATTTATTGTACTGTTATTTTTGTCTCTTTTATTCTTCGGTGTAAAATATGTGATCGTTCCGATGGTAGGTCTGTCCATTCCTGAAAGTGCATAAAGAAGTGTACTTTTTCCCGATCCGGAGTTACCCATTATTACCGTAAAATCACCTTTATATATAGATAAATTAAGATTCTTAAGTACGTGCTGCTGTACCGAAGCATTTGAAAATGTTTTTGATAAGTTTTCTGCTCTTAATACTACTTTTTTACTATCCATTGTTTTATCCGTTTCTTTTATTTTTCTTTAAAATCAGAGAAAGCATTACGCTTCCCCTGATCTGATTTTTCATGTGAATTAATAGCGAACATCCTCGCCGCCCTTAAGTTCTTTGACATCATTCCAGACAATTGTTTCTCCGCCTGCAAGACCTGACTGAACTTCGGTATAATCGTCATTCTTGATTCCTGTTGTAACTTCGGTCTTTACTGCCTTGTTGTCTTTCGCAACGAAAACGTATGACTTGTCATCTTCGCTGATTACCGCTTCGTTGGGAACATATGTTACATCCGAAACGTTGGCTGTATTAACCTTCGCCTTAACTTCGATTCCGAGAATGTAATCTTCAACATTGTCTGCCGAAATATCCACACCCACACCAGCAGACTGCGTTCCTGCTTCGGTAGTCTTTTCGATTCTGGTAATCTTACCTTCAACGTTTTTGTTCATAAAGAGAAATTCTGCATTCTGGCCTTCTTCAAGACTCATTATATCATACTTGTTTACATTGCATCTTACTATGACGTCTTCAAGCGAATCCACTGACGCTAACTGCATTCCTGTTGTTACATATCCGCCTTCGGATACGTTAAGCGCTGTGACAACACCGTCAAACTCTGCTCTGATCCCGTTCTTTGCTTCTTCAAGTTTTGCAATCTGTTTTTCGTTACTGATTTCAAATGCTGCCTTTGTTGCCTCAAGTTCGCTCTTTGCTCCTTCTGTCATTACTCCGGGGTAACTCGATGCCTTCTGAGATGTCATTTCAGCTTTGTATTCTTTAAAACCTGCAAGCTGCGTATTAAGTCTTGCAAGTTCTTCCTGAAGTCTTAAAAGTTCTTCGTCGTAGCTTTGAACATATGCATTGTTCTGTGCGAGTTTCTGAAGATTTGCATATTCATCGGAGTCAGGTCTGTCTGACCAGTCAATGATGGAAACCTGAAGTTTTGCTCCTTCATTCGCAAGTTTGGAACTTCTGTCCTTGATCTCTTTCTGCTTGTTTATTATCGCTTCCTCTGTATCAGTAATCTGTTTGTTAAGAACATTTAAATTTCTTGAAGCTTCGTTATAAAGCGCCGAATATTTGTCGGATGTCTGAACGGAGTTATTAAAACTTCCTTCTTTTGCTTCAGCATCAAGTTTTGCAAGTTCGATCGCATCATCTATTTCTTTTTCATCGAAGGAGATAATAAGATCGCCTTTTTTTACGGTGTCTCCAACCTTAACATGAACCTTGTCGATCTTAAGATTTGCATCCGCAAAATAATTCTCTGTAGTATTGGAGGCCGTCACACCGTTTAATTCAATTATCTGACTCATTTCGCCCTTTGCAACTTCATAAGCGCTTACCTTTGTGGCTGCATTTGCATAGATTGTCGCAAGGCTTCCGGTTGTAAGTAATAATGCTGCTGCACCTGCCGCGATAGCGATTGTTTTCTTTTTCATAATTCATTCTCCTTTTATTTGACCTTCGTTTAATTCGTTTTCTGATTCGTCATTTCGTTTTGACAATATCAATTTATCAGATCAAATCTTAAAAGTCTTAATCTGTCCCTTGTGTAATCCTTAATTATTTCTTAATTGGAAAATTTAGAATTGTGCAATTCTTAACCGGCAAGAACTATAAGGTTCAAAAAGATAAAATAAAAATATATGAATGGCAGGCTGAATTTCATATGTCGGTAAAAAAAACAGACTGCCAAACGACAGTCTGTTTTCTTTAAAACTTAATCTAAATCAGATTTCCGGTTCGATCATACCGTAGGTATTTCCTTTACGCTTGTAAACCACACATACCTGATCGGTCTCTGCATTCTGGAATACGAAGAAATTGTGTCCGAGAAGTTCCATCTGAACGCATGCGTCTTCGGGATACATCGGCTTCATGTCGAATTTCTTGGATCTGATGATCTTGATCTCATCGTCATCAGTGAAATCCTTGTCAATGTAATCCTGTTTGAAGTTATCACTGTTCTGCTTATAATTTACAAGTTTGCTCTTATATTTTTTAAGCTGTCTCTCGATAATTTCTTCTACCAGATCAATCGATACATAGAGGTCATTTGAAACCTGCTCTGAACGAATGATGCTTCCCTTAACGGGGATGGTAACTTCGATCTTCTGACGATCTTTTTCAACGCTCAAAGTTACATGAACTTCTGTGTCGGGAGTAAAATATTTTTCAAGCTTGCCTATCTTCTCCTCTACCGCTTCGCGTAAACCCGGTGTAACATCAATATTTTTTCCAATGATAATAATATTCATATCGTCACCCTCCGATACATAGATTTGTAATCATCGACTACGGATATATTATAACATTTTACTCTTTTTATATCAATCTTTATTAGTTTGAACTTTTTGTTAACGGTCTGCTTTTGTCCTACATGAAAAAATCGCGGATTTACCGCGATTTTTCTGCTTTGTCCATTTATTTCCGGTTGTTTTTTCTGTAATCCATTCGCGACCGGCCTGCTATAAATTCAGACCTGTTCAGAATATTATCTGAAATCCTCGGTGAAACTGGTAACTGCATTTGCGCCGTCTGCAACAGCCGTAACGATCTGTCTTAATCTCTTGGCTCTGACATCGCCTGCAGCATAAACACCCTTAATGCTTGTCCTGCAGTCCTCATCAGCCAGAATATAGCCGGCTGCATTGCACATAAGTCCGTCAATTTCGTTTTTAACGGGAGTAATTCCGACTGCGATGAAAATACCGGATACAAAGAGATTAAAGTCTTCGTTATCCTTAACGTTTCTGAGTGAAAGACTTTCCACGCTGAAATCACCATTAATGCTTTCTACAACCGTATCCCAAAGAATATTGACATTTCCGCATTTCTTAAGGCTTTCCTGAAGTGAAGCCGCACCGCGAAGTTCTCCTCTTCTGTGAATGAGAGTTACGCTCTTGCATATTCTCGATAAGAAGATGGCATCTTCAATTGCCACATCTCCGCCGCCGACAACAGCAACATCTTTTCCTGCAAAAAACGCACCGTCGCATGTCGCGCAGTAAGAAACACCGCTTCCGGCAAGTTTGTCTTCTCCGGGAATCTTGAGTTTCGAATGCGTAGCACCTGATGCGAGGACTATTCCTTTTGTTTCGCAGCTTTCTCCGGATTCATATTTAATCTTAAAACCTTCTTCTGTCTTTTCAATTGCTTCTATTCCGTCATAGATTATTTCGCTTCCGAGACTCACCGCATGTTCTTTCATCTTTGTTCCAAGGTCCATGCCCGAAATTCCGGGGAAGCCGGGATAATTATCAATTTCATAAGTCTGCGCCATTTGTCCGCCGCAGCCCTCTTTTTCAACCACTATGGCGTTAAGCCTGGCTCTTTTTGCATAAATGGCAGCTGCCATTCCTGCGGGGCCTGCACCGACAATTACAAGATCATACATGATTTTCCCTCCTTTATCTTCTGTGTTATATCTGTTTACATGATACTGAAATTTTTTTTATTTACGCTTATCATAAACTGCGATACAGTTTCTTATTTTCTTATCTTATAAGCCTGCCTTTGCATTAGCTTTTTCCATGAATTTTGCGCAGTCGATAACAAATCTTTCGTGTTCGCCTTCCGCTATTTTTTCCTTTTCATCGTATACGACAACCGAGAATTTCAATCTTCTTCTGTCTATTTCGACAAGTTCGGTCTCACATGTTACCTTCATTCCGACTGGAGTTGCGGCAATATGCGAAATATTAACCTTTGTTCCGACTGTGCCTGTCCCTTCTTCAAGATATTCTTTTACGCTTTCAAGTGCCGTATTCTCGACAAAAGCGATCATTGCCGGTGTTGCAAACACCTCAAGTTCTCCGCTCTTGATCGCTCTGGCGCTCATTTTTTCTTCAACTGATATTTCCTGTTTTCCTTTTATTCCGATCTGTAACATTTTCGTCTCCATAATTATAGTATGATTGTTGTTTTTTGCTGTTTCTGTTTATTTATGTTTTTTGATTTTTGTACTTTAGTTTTTTCTGTTATTTGGGTTATTTCTCTTATTTCTTTTATTTCTGTTTTCTGCTTTTCTCTCTTTTATTCTTAATACAATATTTTAAACTATCATAAATACTTTTACCATGATAATTTAGCTTTTCCCCCTTCGTTCACAAAAATTTCGAAAATTTCGCTGTTTTTATTGCACTTAAAAATTCGAATATGTATAATATTTTTTGGTAAATTTTTAGCTCTTTGAGCAGATAGGAGTCTATATGGAAAGAAAAGTTGGTACAGTATCCCGTGGTATCAGATGTCCGATTATCAGAGAAGGCGATAATCTTGTTGATATTGCAGTAACAAGTGTATTGGAAGCCTGCGAATCCGAAGGATTTTCGCTTCGTGACAGAGATGTCATCGCTCTTACGGAATCAATCGTTGCAAGAGCACAGGGCAACTATGCTACAGTTAATGATATCGCTGCAGATGTAAAAGCAAAACTCGGCGGCGAAACAGTAGGTGTTATCTTCCCCATCCTTTCAAGAAACCGTTTTGCGATTTGTTTAAAGGGAATCGCAATGGGATGCAAGAAAGTTGTTCTTATGCTTTCTTATCCTTCGGATGAAGTAGGAAATGCACTTCTCACATACGATCAGCTCGATGAAGCAGGCATCAATCCCTACAGCGATGTTCTTTCACTCGAGAAATATCGCGAACTCTTCGGAGAAAACAAGCACGAGTTCACAGGTGTTGATTATGTGGCATATTATTCAGACATTATCAAAGAAGCAGGCGCAGAAGTTGAAGTAGTTTTCGCAAATCAGGCAAAGACAATTCTTAATTATACCGATTGCGTTATCAACTGCGATATTCATACAAGAGTAAGAACCAAGAGAATCCTTAAAGAGAACGGCGCAAAGGTTGTTTGCGGAATGGATGATATCTTGACTTCTTCAGTCAATGGTAGCGGATATAACGAGAAATACGGCCTTTTGGGATCAAACAAATCCACAGAAGAGAAAATCAAGCTCTTCCCCAGAGATTCCCAGTGGCTTGTTGAAGATATCCAGAAAGAGATCCTCAACAAAACAGGAAAGCATGTTGAAGTAATGATTTACGGCGACGGCGCATTCAAGGATCCCCAGGGTAAGATTTGGGAACTTGCAGATCCCGTTGTATCTCCTTTCTTCACAGAAGGCTTAAAGGGTACTCCCAACGAGCTCAAACTTAAATATCTCGCAGATAATGATTTCAAGGATCTTTCCGGAGAAGAATTAAAGAAAGCTATTTCCGAAAGCATCAAGGCAAAATCAAGCAACCTTGTAGGTAACATGGCTTCACAGGGTACAACACCCAGACAGCTTACAGACCTCATCGGTTCACTCTGCGACCTTACATCCGGTTCAGGCGACAAGGGTACACCCGTTATCCTTATTCAGGGTTATTTCGATAACTATACCAACTAATATATATCGTGATAAACGCTTCGCAAAAGCGATTTGATTCTTACAAAGAATATACAGTTTAAAATAGCAGGCTTCCGATCAAGCCTGCTATTTCTTTATCTTCAACTTTATAAAGACTCTTGTTTAATTTTCTTTTAAAATTTTTGGGATCTTGTTTTCTTTTCCTTTATAAATTAATGGGATCCTGCTTTCTTTTCTTTTATCGCCTCTTCTTTGGGCTTGCCCACAAACTGCGCAAGAATTATCGCCGCAAAGACCACCACGCTCCCGATGGTTTCTTTTATGCTGAGTGTCTGATGAAGAACTATCCATCCGCCGAGAACCGCAAATACTGATTCAAGGCACAGGATAAGGGATGCTTTGGTAGGCTCCACGTACTTTTGTCCGAGAATCTGAAAAGTATATGCCACGCCGCATGACATTACGCCCGCATAAAGAATCGGGAAATAACCCTTCAGTATTTCGGCTAATACTATTTTTTCCGTGAATATCGCGCATATAAAGCACAAAAGACCTGATACGGCAAATTGTATGCATGATATCGTTACACCGTCTCCACGGGGCGAAATAAAGTCTACAAGCATAATATGAAACGAAAAAACAAGCGCACAGAGAATCAGGAAAACATCCCCAATCTCAAATCTGAAACCTTCCTTTACGCAAAGAAGATAAAGTCCGGCTGTTGCAAGCGCAACACAAAACCAGATAAGTGCCTTGCTCTTCTTCCCGAAGAAAAGTCCCAGGACAGGTACGAGAATTATGTATAAAGCCGTAAGAAATCCTGCTTTTCCGACCGCTTTCGAATA
>JAIKXN010000031.1 GCA_024684055.1 Lachnospiraceae bacterium
TGTTAAAAGCTGACGGACTTCTCTGCATCGGAAAGTTCTCAGATAAAGAAGTAAAGTTTTTTAAGGACACCTGTCCCAATACAGTTTTTCTTGATATGGAAACAAAGGACGCAGTCACTTCCTGCATAAGCATGAATTTCGCCGACGCAGTAAACGATGCGCTTGATTTCTTCGTAAAAAAAGGGCATAAAAAAATCGCCTATCTCGGCGGTCAGGAATATGTAGGCGATAAAGAAGCGCTGAAAGATCAGCGTGAAAGTGCTTACGAAGAATATATGAAAAATCACAAGCTCGCTTACAAAGATCTGATGAGAAAAGGTGCTTTCACATCAGCGAGCGGATACGAAATGATGAATTCACTCATAGATGACAAAGCAGATTTCACCGCTGTCTTTGCAGCCAGCGATGCCATCGCAATCGGCGCTATGCGTTCGGCTTCAGAGCACGGTCTTTCCATTCCGGAAGACGTTGCGCTTATCGGCTTTAACGACCTCGAAGCATGCAGGTTTTCAACTCCCGCACTTTCGAGCATCCACGCTCCCGCATATGAAATGGGCGAAGCCGGAGCAAATATTGTTTACAACGCTTCAAGATTAAAAAGTAACATTCCCATGAAAATCAAGTTACCCTGCGAAATCGTGATTCGTGAATCCTGTTAAATTATTAATCGTGATTCACGAAACCTTTTAAACTATTAATAGTGATTCGCGAAACCTGCTGATATATTTAGAACTGCAATTCCAAATATATCAAAGACTAAACTGAGTATTTCTGCATTCGGTCTTGTCAGATACTCAGGTATTTCCATTGCATACTCCATTTTCATTTTCATACCTTCAAAAAATGCGCTCCCTTCATGGCAGTGTTCATAAGACAGTAACGCAAAATGAGCACTGTCGCGGTGGATTGGCCAAATATCCTGCCCACATCGAATAAATCATTTCAGGATTCACATCTGCCAATTCATCCATCACTCGCTCATAATGATCATATTCACCTACAGTAGCAACAAATCCGTTTTCCCTCAATGTGTTGGCTTTGTTTAATAAATCTATATAATTACCGGTTTCGCCACAAATAATGTTGGTAACTCCGCAGTACTCACATTCGCAAACCGAACTGACTGCCTTAAGAGCACCACCACAGCTTTGACATCTTAATGATTCAATCTGCATAAGCTAATTTTTTTCTCCTTTTACAATTGTATAACATACAATAATTTATAACTTAGAATTATTCCCGGAAATCCTTACTCATCGACGGGATGAAGTTCACAGAGGTGATTATAGCCCTGCTTAATCTTGTTTTTAAGCTCAGCCATCTTCTCCTCGCGTTCCTTAATCTTATCTAACTGTTCATCCTCTTTGGCTCGTATCTTAGCTATCTCAGCATTGTAACGCTTGCCCCCAACGAAAAGTATTAATACAACCGATAAATAAATTATTGTAACGGTACTCAGAATGCATATAAGGTTAGCGTCAGAAGGCTTATATTTTTCTTCCCATTCATCATAGTCTTTCTTACGCTTCTCTTCTCTCTCAAGAGCTTCTTGATATTTTGAAAAGTTGATAAACTCCTGGATATTGTCACCGCTATTGTTGTAGGCAGGCACATACGGAACCACAACTGTTGACGTAGCCTCTTGTTTCTCATATTTGCTAAGGTCTTCAGCTTTGGAATACGGGTTTCTGGTGGAATACTTATAACCCAAGACTATTATCAAGCATAAGATTATATAGCAAACGATTGTCAGCATAACAGCTTTCTTCGGACGAATCCTTGCAGAAGTATATATAAATATAGCATCTCTCTCCGAATATAACTCGCTAATGTGGTCTCGTGTTTTTTTTCTCTCGTTTTTTTGGATTTCGAGCTGAGCCTTTTCATCTACATATTCATGGCCCGCGTCAACAATATCCTTCATTGTGGTAAAATACTCGCGGTCCTGAGGCTTAGATGATTCGATTGCCTTATCAATCTCTTTATAGGCAGCATCATAGTTGACCTTAGAATAAAGATTTATACTACTGATATCATCAATCTTTGGTATGTCCATTGCTATGAGCGCCTTGCCTCGAAGAGCTTCAAAATTATTAGGCTCTTTTTCCAACATAAAATCGTATGCATTGCCCGCCGAAGTGAACTCATTATTCGTAAGTGCTTGGGCAGCTAAGTCCAATACGTTCTCTTCGCGAAAATAGTCATAGTCGAATGTTACACCACAGAACGGGCATTCATACATCTGACGTTCAACATTAACAGAGAGCGTTCCGCCACAAGTCGGACATATATGTTTTTTAACATCGTTCATCTTGTATTCTCCAAGCTGATATACATAAATCTTATATTCTTAGTTTCACATTTTTCTCATATACCTAGCATCTTTAAAGGTACCTATTTTCGTTATTTTTTCATCCTTCAACATCTTGCTTAATACAAGTTCAACGGTTTTCACACTTATATCAGGTACTTTTTCTATGATTTCCTGCTTAGATATCGGGGTCATTGCAGCTAATAAAACGCACTCAACCCTCTCGGCTTTTTTTGCTTTTTTTAGAGATATTTCTGTAAATGAATTATCTAATTCTTTAAAGCACTTATAAAGTATTTGAAGAAAATTTATTATAAAAGGAACATAATCGTTTTCATTTTCGTGCCATCCTTCAGAAGAAATCTTAAGGGCTTCATAATAACTATCTTTATACTTATTTACTTGTCCTTCGTATGAAATATATCTGACTATGTCATAATCAAATGAATACAACAATAAAACCGTCAGCAATCTTGATATTCTTCCATTTCCATCAATAAATGGATGTATACACAAAAAATCAAGTACAAAACAAGGTATTAACAGAAGCGAAGATATCTCTGAATCCTGACGTGCTTCATAAAACGCAAGAAACAGTTGATCCATATCTGTTTGAACCTTTTTGGCAGGCACAGGCTTAAATCTTACTTGTCGGTTTCCATCCGAGCCTATTTCAAGAATGAAATTATTGTTCTTTTTGTATTGACCTGCCTCTTTTGAATTGCTTTGTTCCAAAATCATCTTATGGAAGGAAAGAACTGCTTCCTCCTCGATATCCAGATTCTCGTAATTTAAATGAATTAAGTTTAAAGCATCTTTATACCCGGATATTTCCATTTCATCGTGTGTCAAAGGCTTTGATCCATTAACGATATCTTTAATTCTGGAATCAGTAGTCACTATGCCTTCAATGGCATTACTTCCCTTTACAGACTCAATAATCGCCGTTTGACGAAGTTTTTCAAATGTTTCTTTATACTGAAGTTTACGAAATTCCTCTTTAGCTTTTAAGTCAGTAATAATATCAGTCAGTCCAACAATATTTCCAGGAATAGCGTTCTTCAAAAAAGAATAATCATATTTATGCATATATACCTCATTGATAAAATACTACCTAAATTTTATCAATTTTTAGGTAGTAAATCAACTTTATATTTATTATCTGACATAAAATCAGAACCCACTATTGAAGTTATTAGTCCCAGTGCTGTAAGCTTCGCTCACGCACGGTCCGTCTGTCGCCAAATATAATCAGCAGATGGAACTTCGTTCCACGACAACAAAAATAAGGACACCGTCACTCATGCAAGCATGGCGTCGGTGTCCTTTTTTCATTGTCGCCGCTAAGCGGTAAATTTGATTATTGTATCAGACTCGTTACTC
>JAIKXN010000043.1 GCA_024684055.1 Lachnospiraceae bacterium
CAGCGATGACAAGAGGGCTGGATGTGGGCAAAAAAAGAAGCTGTATCTGGAAGATTAAATTCGGATTATTCGATTGGTTCATAATTATTTTTTGCTTTGCCTGCTTTATATGGTGGGGAATCGGAAGGTTTTTTGTATGATTGTTTTTGATAATGTTTGCTTTTCTTATAAAAAGGGGGAGCAGAGTCTTTCAAACATAAATTTAAAAGTTGATGATGGCGAGGTTGTGCTTGTCTGCGGTCCTTCGGGCTGCGGCAAGTCGACGCTTGTCAGATGTGTCAACGGACTTATTCCTCATTTTTACGAAGGTGAATTAAAGGGCCAAATAACAGTCAATGATATTGATGTATCAAAGAGCACACTTCGTCAATTGTCAAAGAAGGTCGGTACGGTATTTCAAAACCCGAGAAGCCAGTTTTTTAATGTTGATACAACGAGTGAACTGGCATTCGGATGCGAGAATTTCGGAATGCCTCCCGAGGATATAGAAGAAAGCATCAATCATGTGGTCAACAAACATGATATGTCCGCTTTAATGGACAGGAGCATATTCAAACTTTCCGGAGGAGAAAAGCAAAAGATTGCTTGTGCAAGCATTGCTGTCGAACCGATTGATGTGATCATACTTGATGAGCCTTCGGCAAATCTCGACTATAAAGGGATATGCGAACTTCAGAAAATGATCGAAGCATGGAAGGATGAAGGGAAGACCATTCTTATTGCGGAACACAGGATATCTTATCTTTTCCCGTATATTACAAGAGCTCTTCTGATGGAAAAAGGAAGCGTAAAAAAAGAGTTCACATCCGAAGAGATAAGAAGTCTTTCAAAAGAAGAACTGCATGATCTCGGATTACGAGCCGATGATGCCAAAGATCCGACGAAGGAACTTGACAAGAGTAAAACCGTAACCATCAATAAACAAACCGGTATAAGCTGTGAGGATTCGGATAAAACCGGTGCAGATGAAGGATATTTTGTATTAAAAAACATGAAGTATTCCTATCGGGGAGAAAAGACGGTATTTGATATCCCTGAAATAAAAATACCAAAGGGTGAGATAATAGCAATAGTCGGTGAAAACGGTGCGGGCAAATCGACTTTCCTAAGATGCCTTTGCGGAATGGAAAGAAGATGCAGGGCAAAGCTTAATAAAGACGGGAAAGAACTAAATAACCGGAAAAGGCGTCAGAACATATACATGGTAATGCAGGATGTCAATCATCAACTTTTTACCAACAGCGTTATCGAAGAGGTGATGATATCGCAGGATAAGGAAGACAAGGACGAAGCATTAAGAATACTTGATTCCCTGGATCTAAAAGAATTCGCTGATCGCCACCCTTTGTCTTTGTCGGGAGGACAGAAACAGAGAGTGGCTGTGGCATCTGCGATCGCTTCGGGCAGGGACATCATTTTATTCGATGAACCGACAAGCGGACTCGATTATTACCACATGCTTCAGGTATCCGAGATTCTAAAAAAATTGAAGGAAAAAGGCAGGACGGTTATAATCGTAACTCATGATTCGGAATTAATAGAAAAGGCCTGCACGAAATCGTTTATCTTGCAGAAATGAAAAGAAGCATCCGCTCATTTATACGGGCGGATGTTTTTGTATTTAACTTATATTTCATTATGCGTTATTATTTCACTTCGAGCGTGCTCAAAAAGGGAATAATAACACCGGTTTTGTATTTACAATGAGCAGAATGGAAGATATTTTCATCTAGAACTTGACAGTGTAAAGATTGAATGATATTTTAAATATAGACAGTGTAAAGATTACTCCGCAGTATAAATGCATGCAGGTATAAAATTTGCCTTATATTATCGGAGAAATTGCAAAAGAAAAAATATTAAACGAAGGCTTGTTATGGAAAGAAAGAAGAAAAAAATGATCTGGATACTGCCGACATCTTTTATATCACTCATTGCAATACTGTTCTTCATATGGTTTCTGGACAGCAGCGGAAAGATAAGAGAGTATAAAGATGCAAACGGAAATGTAATTCCCGGAAGCATATCCGAAAAAATAATAATTGATATTAACGGTGCAAAGAACGGTCTTTTTATTAACGGAAAAGATATTAATAATCCCGTCCTTTTGCTTATATCCAGCGGCCCCGGCACGGACGATTATTTTCTGACGGAAAGATATCCCGATATGAA
>JAIKXN010000081.1 GCA_024684055.1 Lachnospiraceae bacterium
TATGGTTTTCAATGACCAGTTCAAGAAAATTTTAGGATACAGCAATTCCGTTGACTTCCCTGATATCATGAACAGCTGGATTACCAAGATTCATCCCGATGATGTCGCAATGGCATCCGCAAAGATGGGCGAACAGCTTGCAAGTCCCAACGGCAATGTTGTATTCGATATGGAATACAGAATGCTTCACAAAAACGGCGAATACATCTGGGTTAGATCGTCATCCCACGTAGTATGGTCAGACGACAGAAAGAGACCTTTGATGGCTGCCGGAACAATCCTTGATATCAACGAGGAGAAGAAAAAGAAAGAAAGATTTCAGACAGAAATGGAACCCAACATTCAGAATCTCCGTCAAGGTATTACGGATATAGCCAAGAACGTGGAAATGGCTGCTCAACAGATGGCTGAAATAGCTCAACGTCAGGGCGATGTATCCGCATCCGCAAAGAAGATTGAAGAAGCAGTTGCCGCATCAATGCAGATCATCGACAGCATCAAGAGTATTGCCGATCAGACCAACCTCTTATCCCTCAATGCAAGCATCGAAGCAGCGAGAGCGGGGGATGCGGGCAAGGGCTTCGCGGTTGTTGCAGGTGAAGTACAGAACCTTTCGATCTCAACAAAGGATACCACGAACCATATCACTGAAATCCTTAACGGCATGAATTCATGCGTTGATGACATGCTTGAAAAGATAGCGCATATCAGCGAAAACGTTGCCGAAGAAAGTGCGGAAATGCAGGAAATCGATTCCACCATAACAAATCTTCACAAGGCAGCCGATGAAGTGGCAGATATGGCATCGAAGTTGTATACTTAAAGATACGGATGTGCAAATTATACAGAACAGTAAAACATATAGCATTCCTAAACATGCATAAATGCATATCATAGAGCATATCCGAACATTTATAATTTCAGTGTATTTTGCATTGTCTTTCAGAGCAATTACAATAAATGTATTTATCTACCCTCCTTCTCAACTGAAGGAGGGTATTTTCATGCTTTTGTTGAAGCCTCTTTTTTATTTTGATACAATACGAAGAGACAAATTACGAAACGGTAAATTTACGAAATGCAGAAGAAAATAAAAATTTTTTCAAACAGATATTTTCAAAGCGTTATAGTTTTTATCTCCTGCTTTGTTTCCCAGATGCTGATCTACTGTTGTGAGAACTATGTCACAATGATCGAAGACAGAATCGGGGATCTCGCGACTCCGAGTTATCTGGCAGGACTCGACTGGGCAGACTTGCTTTCGCAGACGAACTATTACGGGTACGGAATGAAATGGCTTCTTTTCATTTTTTTTAAGATTACCGATGACCCGTATTTAATCTATCTCTGGACGCTTATTTTTTATGCGGTTCTTATTTCTGTTTTTTATTCCGTTATTTACTTAAGCATATCCTCGACGATAAAGGAAAGACTGACGCTGAACGGTCTAATGATAATTCTCCCCGTAATGGCGTGTATTTATTCGTACCATCCGATGTCGTCGGAACCGACGCTTTTCTTTGCAATGCAGGTGCTGGCGATAATCTTGATCGAACTCGAAAAATCCGTTGGCGTTAAAAAAGGCATCTACAGTGCGATCACGGCTTTCTGGCTAATTTATATGCTCACTCTTCACGAGCGAAGTCTGGCGGTTGTATTTGCATTCTGTATGATAGTGGTCGCCGACAGGCTTCTCAGCAAAAAATTCCTGGTTGACTTAAGAGTATTTCTTCCGTCCGTAATTCTTTTTTACATCGGCAAAAAAATCCTTACTGACAGGATCATTGATTTCTTCTGGGGAAATTCCACAGTAAAAAACACATCGGCGCTTCCGAGCATAAGCCCCCTTGTAATGTTAACGAGTTTCAAACACATACAGGTCGTAGTTACAAGCGTGCTCAGCAACATTACATGTCTTGTACTTAAGACATACGGATTGTATTTCATTGTTCTGCTCATCGTATTGGTGTTCGCATGGAATATACTTTCACGGAAATTTGACAGAGAAGATTACTTAAAATACAGGGTTTACTATATCATCGCTTTTGTGAGCTTCCTTTCTTTGATGATCACTCTGGCCGGTCTTTCGTTAAAGTCGAACCGGATTCCGAGCGGAAATATGTACGGTTATAAAAACTTCACTTACGTCAGATATTATATGTCATGGATTCCCGTCGGAATCATCTCCTCGTGGGTGATATTCTCAAGCGATACAAAGGCTTTTCCCGCGAAAGTGAGGATTGCGCTGGCAACGGTCTACTGCCTTTTGTTTAAATGGTTTTATTCGGTAATGCTTCCGGTTCTTGAAGAAGCAAATGAAGCTTCCATGAACATTGCGACCGGTAACAATTTTCGGTTTTATCAGATAGGCATTTTTGAAAATACAGCCGTCATAAGCGCTTCGGATTACAGGATGAATATTCTTATAAGTTTCGCCATAACGATCGCTGTCGTTATATTCCTGTTTATTGACGCAAAGCAGATCAGCTATATCGGGCTTGCAGTTATTTTCGCGGCTATGGTCGTTAATCAGACTTCGGCATTTAAACTAAAGCCGATGACATTTACGAGCACTCAGGATGTTTATTACAGGGCGGTTCAGAAAATCAGCGAGACAGAAACTATTTCTCCGGATGTTTACTGTACGGAAGGCGCGGAAACAAGAGTATTTACGCTTCAGTACATTCTTAACAGATATTCGGTTCACAATAGTTTCCCTGGCAAGGATGTACCCGAAAATACCATGGTTGTGACATGGTTCGGAGATGAAACTTTTGAAAAATCCCTGACAAACAACGACTTCGTACGTCACGATCTCGGGGACGGTTATTATATATGGTTCAAAAAAGGTGATTTCGACGACAGAGTCAGTCAGATACTGGCA
>JAIKXN010000080.1 GCA_024684055.1 Lachnospiraceae bacterium
GGTTACGGGAAGGATTAAAAATGTTAGAGGAATTAAAAAAGAGAGTTTATGAAGCAAATATGCTTTTACCAAAGCACGGGCTTGTTACCTTTACCTGGGGTAACGTCAGTGAAATAGACAGAGAGAAGGGACTTTTCGTTATCAAGCCCAGCGGAGTTGATTACGATAAGATGAAGCCCGAGGATATGGTGGTAATGGACCTTGAAGGAAATGTTGTGGAAGGAAAGCTTAATCCTTCATCCGATACGCCCACACATCTTGAGCTTTACAAGGGATTTCCCGAAATCGGAGGAGTCGTTCATACGCATTCCACATATGCGACAAGTTTCGCACAGGCGGGAAGAGACATTCCCTGCTACGGAACAACACATGCTGATTACTTCTACGGCGACATTCCCTGCGTAAGATGTCTTACAAAAGAGGAGATCGAGGAAGCTTACGAGCTTAACACAGGTAAGCTTATCGTTGGTGAATTCAACTGTTTGAACAAAGATCCCATGGCGGTTCCCGGAGTTCTCTGCAAGAATCACGGACCTTTCGCATGGGGCAAAAATGCAAGTGATGCGGTTCACAATGCGGTAGTTCTCGAAGAGGTTGCAAAGATGGCACTCTTCACGGAGCAGATCAAATCCGATGTAAAACCCGCACCTCAGGAACTTCAGGACAAACACTATTTCAGAAAGCACGGAGCAAACGCTTATTACGGCCAGAAGTAGACTGGCAGCAAGGGAGGCTTAAGTGAAAAAAATCAAGGATGTAACCAAAGACATGATTTTGGCAGGCTTGGGCTCAATTGACGAACAAAACGAAGAGATTAAGGATCTTCTGCGAAGAGGCAGTGCCATTTTCGGTATGGGTGAAGTTGACAACGAAGAACTTTTGTACAACGGCAACCGCGAACGGATTATGGCAGAAAGGCTTGCCGGAGAGCAGGATGACAAAACCTACGATCTTGGCAACGGGCGAACCCTCTACTACAATCATGTAAAAGATGACGATGGTAAAACTCTTGAAAGAGAGATCGTTATCGACAAAAAGAAGAGCGAAAAGCCCGAAAAGAATATTGATATTGAGGCTTCGAAAACCCCGGATGAATCCAGGTTTTCTTTTAAGGAAGTCAATCAGACCGAAGAAAATAAGAAAGAAGGTGCGGATTGATGAACAGAGCCGAAATGAAATTAAGAAGCGTTCCGAAGGAAATGTTCGATGAGACCAAGCGTCTCGAAGAAATCCTCGGCGTTATTCGTAAATACAACCTTGTCAAAAACGGTCTGACACCCGAAACTCTCAGACATATTCTCGAGGATCTCGGCCCGACATTCATAAAAATCGGCCAGATAATGAGCAGTCGTGGCGACGTACTTCCGAAAGAATACTGCGAGGAACTTGAGCTTTTGAGAGCGGAGGTAAAACCGCTCGAAATAGATGTTGTCAGAAAAGAAATAGAAAATGAACTCGGAAAGCCGATAAATGAGCTTTTCAAATCGATAGACGAAAAGCCTCTGGGTGCTGCCTCCATCGCACAGGTGCATGCCGCGGTACTTCCCGACGGAAGGAAAGTCGTTATCAAAGTGCAGCGTCCCTACGTTGCCGACATGATGATGAAGGACTTTGCCCTTTTGTCAAAGGCGGCAAAGATGGCGAAGATCACGCCTGTCAATCAGACCATAGATTTCAATATGGTTGTGCAGGAACTCAAACAGGTTTCGATCAATGAACTCGATTTCAGGATCGAGGCCGAAACCACGATGGAATTCGCCAGAAACATGGAGGGCATTAACTATGTCACATGCCCCGTGATCGAAGAAGAATATACGACTCAGCGTGTAATGACGATGAGTTTCATAGACGGTTTTTCCATTGGAAATCTCGAAAAACTCGATGCCGAAGGATATGACCGAAAGGAAGTTGCGACCAAACTCGTCAACAACTTCTTAAAACAGGTACTTGATGACGGACTTTTCCACGCAGATCCTCATCAGGGCAATCTGGAAATTTTAAACGGAAAGATCGTCTGGCTGGACTGGGGAATGGTAGGGCGCCTCGGCAAAAAGGAACAGAACATCCTTAAAACCGCCATTACCGCAGTAGTTCAAAAAGACGTAAACTTAATGAAAAATGCGGTTCTTTCGCTCGGAAAGCCGAAGAAAGAAATCAATCATCCGATGCTTTTCAACGATATCGACGATATCATGGAAAGATACTGTGCCATGAACCTCGAAGACATGAATATCGGCGAGCTTCTCGGTGAGGTTGTTGAGCTTGCGGGCATTCACGGAATTTCACTTCCGGAGGGTTTTTCGATGCTGGTCAGAGCCCTTGTTACCATCGAGGGCGTTATAGCAAAGCTCAATGTGGATGTTAACATGGCGGAACTTTTCTCCGGAAAAGTCATGCATGACATTCTGGATGAGTTTGATCTTAAGAAAGAACTGCTCGGCGATTCGAGAGCACTTTACGAATCCGCCAAGAAATCGCTCTCAATCCCGTCCCTTTCATCGGATCTTATAAAGGCCGTGATCAAAGGACAGACAAAGATAAATGTTGAACCCGTCGGATTTGAACCCCTTATGAAAAGGGTTGAAATTCTTGTGGGAGATATGATACTTTGTATCATAATGGCTTCGCTGATTGTCAGCTCATCGCTTATCTGCACCACCAACATGCATCCGCAGATCCTCGGAATCCCGGCTCTCGGCTTTGGCGGTTTTGTGGCGGCGCTGGCAATGGGAATTTACCTGATCATCAAGCTTCACAATCGCAAAAAATAAGGTATAAATATATGAAAAAAGTAATCGTCGGAATGTCCGGCGGCGTAGACAGCGCGGTAACCGCATACCTTCTAAAAGCATACGGTTACGATGTGATCGGTGTGACTTTAAAGATGTGGATTTCGTCCATGGATGAATTAAGCCGGTGCTGTGAGATAGACGTCGCAAAGGAAATCGCAGACAAACTCGAAATTCCATATTATGTCAGAAACATTAATGAAGCATTCGCAAAATACGTGACAAAGCCTTTCATTAACGATTATCTGGGCGGCCGAACCCCGAATCCCTGTGTTGAGTGCAATCACTATGTTAAATGGGCGGGAATGATGGAAGCGGCAGCAGCCTTCAATGCAGACTATGTCGCAACCGGACACTATGCCAATATCATTAAACTTGATAACGGCAGATATACCGTAAAACAGGCTGATTCGAAGATGAAAGACCAGACTTACATGATTTACAAACTTACACAGGAACAGCTTGCACATACATTAATGCCGCTTGGAAATCTATCCAAGGACGAAGTCAGGGAAATAGCAAGGAAAGTCGGAATTTCGGTGGCAAACAAACCCGATTCGATGGAAATCTGCTTTGTAACAGACGGCAAATACTCGGATTACATTGAAGAATATTCCGAAAAAGAAATTCCGGGAGAAGGAAATTTCGTTGATGAAGAAGGCAATGTACTCGGACGACACAAAGGAATCATCCATTACACTATCGGTCAGCGAAAAGGACTCGGAATAGCGTTCGGGCACCCGATGTTTGTAAAAGAAATCCGTGCCGAAAGCAATGAAGTCGTTTTAAGCGAGGAAGATGCACTTTTTACAAAAGAAGTTTTTGTCAAAGATCTCAATTTCATGAGCATAGAAGGTATCAGGGAGGGCGAGGAGATTCCCGCAAGGGTTAAGATACGTTACCGCCACGAAGGTGAGAAAGCAATTCTTACCATGCATGATGAGGATACCGTTAAGATCAGTTTTGAAAAAGCCGTTCGCGCGGCAACAAGCGGACAGTCGGCTGTGTTTTATGACGCCGATGACTGCGTAATAGGCGGAGGAAGGATAATACTTCAGTAATGACAAACCGCTGTCGGATTTACCGGCAGCGGTATTTTTTTCGCAAAAAAAGCAATAAAAAAGCAAATCCGACCTATTTACCTATTGACATAGTAGGTAAATAGGAATAAAATGCGAAATATCACGTGAAATACAAGAAAACAGAGAAGAAAAATATGGAAAAAATAAAATGGATCAAGAGTTTTGAGCCCTTGGAGAGACAGTATCTGATACGTACGGCGCTGGAAACTTCCAAATGGCTTGATAAATACTCACACAAAAACGGAGATGAGATTTACTGGGACGTTAAGCCGGAAAACCGGTCATCCAACTCGGATCTTCTTTCATCGGATGCGAGCGTATACGCCGGTTCTGCGGGAATCGCACAGTTTTATTTAAGATTGTTTTTCCTGACAAAAGAAGAAAAATATCTTGACACGGCCAGGGCGGCAGTAAATCACAGTATCAATTCTTACGGCGGGGTCAAAGATTTCACATCGGATTCGGAATATCTGACAGGTGCATTTATCGGATTCCTTTGCGGACCGGCCGGCGGCGCATATGCGGCAACGCAGATTTATTCTGTTACGGGAGAAGAAAAATACAAAGAATATGCGCTTCGCGTGGCTGATGACGCGATCAGGGCTTCGCATGAAGAAAACGGCAAACTCTTCTGGTACGGACAATACGGAATAATCGGCGAAGGAGGACTGATTCTTTTCCTTATTGATATTTATGAGAAATTCGGAGGAAAACAGTACCTGGAGGCAGCTCACAAAGCCGCAAATTTCATAGTTTCAAAAAAGGAAGATGCTCCTCATGGCGGATACAGATGGTATGTTATGCCGACTGAAGATTTCCCGACCATAAAAAAAGCGGGCGGATATTTCCCGGGATTTGAATACGGCGCAGCCGGATGCGGATATATTCTGTCAAGTGTTTACGAACACACGAAGGACGAAGAACTGCTTGATACGGCAAAGAAAGCTGCGGAGTACATTTTTAACATCGCGGATTATTCCGGGGATAAAAATGCCGCACTTGTAAGATACAACGATACATACCTTACAGACCTTTATTATCTGGGTGTCTGCCAGGGACCGGTCGGAACTTCAAGACTTTTCTTTAAACTCTTTGATATTACGGGTGAAGAAAAATACAAAGACTTCGTGATCAAACTTACAAACGGTCTGATAGCATCCGGAGCACCTGCGAAGCATTCGAGAGGATTCTGGAGAACGAACTGCTACTGCTGCGGTGCACCCGGAATGCTTGAACATTTCATAAACGTACATAAGTTTACGGGCGATGATAAATATCTTGATGAGGCGTACAATGCAGCACAGATCATAATAGGAGATTCCACCGAAAACGAAAACGACGGAACAAGGAACTGGTTCACCGCATGGAACAGACACGAACCGTTTACGTCCGACGCATATACGGGACTTTATCACGGAACAAGCGGATGTGCGGCGTCGCTTCTGGCACTTGCGGGATATATCGGCGGCGAGATGCCGAAAGCCTTTTATCTCGAGGATCCGTATAAGAAATTATATTAAAAGCGCTTCAAAAGCCTGTAATCTGAATTAATAAGCAGGATGACAGCCAAATAATTAAAAAAACAAAAAAGAAGAAAAAAACAAAAAAGAAAAACTGATTAAACAAAAAATATAACAGCACTTAATAAGGAGAGAAAAAATGGGCAGAATAGTTAAGAACATAGAGGAACTTGTAGGACATACACCTTTATTCGAATTTGTAAAATATGAAGAGAAAGAAAATATCAAAGCACATATTCTCGGAAAGCTTGAGTACTTTAATCCTTCGGGATCCGTAAAGGACAGAGCTGCACTCAACATGATAAAGGCAGCAGAGAGAGAAGGAATCTTACATCCCGGGGATACAATTGTTGAAAACACATCGGGAAACACAGGTATCGGACTTGCGGCGTTTGCAGCCAGCAGGGGATATAAGCTCACCGTATTTATGGAGCCCGGACAGTCGGAAGAAAGACAGAAGATTCTTCGTGCTTACGGCGCGGATTTACAGAGCATGCTTGATGTGCCCGGCGTTGCGGAAGCACTCGGAAACGGAACGTTTTCCACACAGTTTTATCAGGATGCAATTCAGGCATACTGCGATGCACAGCCTACACCTCATTATTTCATAAACCAGCTTGCAAACGAAGCAAACCCCAGAGTTCACTATGCGACAACAGGTCCTGAGATCTGGGAAGACACGGACGGAAAAACAGATATTCTTGTTGCAACGAGCGGAACGGCAGGAACGATCACGGGACTTACAAAATTCTTTAAAGAGAAGAATCCCGACATTAAGGTTGTGGCTGTTCAGGCTGACCCGACATCAAGACCGGGCGGATCAGAGAACCCTCAGACGATCGACGGAACGGCACCTTTCGGCGATCCGGGATTCCCCGATGCATTCAAGGCACCTTTCATCGTCGGCTTCAATTATGACGAATGCATTGATGTAAAGGGCGAAGACGCTTATGCGCTCGGAAGGGAAATCGCGAAGACTGACGGTGTATTCCTCGGACAGTCGGCGGCAGCAGCTTTGTATGCGGCAACACTGGTTGCGAAGAGACCTGAAAACGAAGGCAAAAACATCGTGGTTATTCTTGCGGACAACGGAATGAAATATTTAAGTACAAACATGTATCCTCTTGATAAGAGAGTACAGTAAATAAATATTTCGGAGACAGAGAAAATGGCAGAAAGAAACTTAGATTTTGACAGTATTATCAACAGAAAAGGAACCAATTGTTTAAAATATGATTTTGCACTGAGACGCGGAATGCCGGAAGACGTCCTTCCTTTATGGGTTGCGGACATGGATTTCCCCACCTCGTCTTATGTGCAGGATGCGCTGATCGAAAGGCTGGCGCATCCTGTTTTCGGATACAGTGAAGTACAGGACGAGTATTTCAATGCCCTGGCGGGATGGATGAAAAGACATCACAACTGGGAAATCCAAAGAAGCTGGCTGACCAAAACCCCCGGCGTTATTTTTGCACTTGCAATGGCGGTTAAGGCGTACACCGAACCGGGCGACTGCATCCTCATTCAGCAGCCGCTTTACTATCCGTTTGCAGAAGTAATCGAAGACAACAAGAGGGTGGTCGTAAGCAGTGATCTTTACCTTGGCGAAGACAACAGATACCACATAGATTACGATGATTTTGAAAGAAAGATAAAAGAACATAACATCAAACTTTTCCTTCTTTGTAATCCTCATAATCCATCCGGAAGAGATTTTACAAAGGAAGAACTTACCGTAATCGGAGATATCTGCCTTAATAATGGAGTGATCGTTGTAAGTGACGAGATTCACAATGACTTTGTTTTTAAGGGAGAACATACAGTTTTCGCCTCCATAAAAAAAGAATACGAAGACATCTGTGTGGTATGTACTTCGGCAAGCAAGACATTCAATCTTGCAAGCATGCTTGTATCCAATATTTTCATTCCGAACAGGGAACTGAAAAAGAAATTCAGAAAACAGACGGATGCAGCGGGAATGAGCCAGTTAAACATTCTCGGACTCCTGGCAACACAGGCTGCCTATGAAAAAGGCGACGTCTGGTATGAGGCAATGCATTCGTATGTCAAAGCCAATATCGAATACACAAGGGATTATGTCAGAAAAAATCTTCCGGGTGTGAATATCATTGACGGAGAAGGCACATATCTTATGTGGCTTGATTTCAGGGGAACCGGAATCAGTGCGGGCGAAATCGACAAAAGGATCGTGAACGATGCGAGACTCTGGCTTGACAGCGGAAGAATATTCGGAGAAAGCGGAGTCGGATTTGAGCGTATCAACGTTGCCGCACCGAGAGCAATCGTAACCGAATGTCTTGAAAGAATCAGAAAGCATGTTCTGAAATTATCCTGAAAAGCAGATAATTAAAGTATTTAGACTCTTTAGTACAAAGATAAATAAGATTTTAGAAAATCTTTTAAAGCAAAGATAAATGCAAAGATAAACAGGCTTTTTGAAGCTTGATAAGTAAAGGAAAGCAGATCGATCATTAAGATTTGAAATAAATAATAAACAAAAAAGAGGACGATAATGGAAAGAGGACTTAATACAAAATGCCTTCATCTTAAAGAGAGCGAAGGCAAAAGCGAAAACTACGGAGCAATAAGTTTTCCGATATATCAGACGGCGACCTACGCGCACCCGGGTGTGGGCGAAAGTACCGGATATGATTACAGCAGACTTCAGAATCCCACAAGGGAACATCTTGAAAAGATCGTTGCAGGGCTCGAAGGAGGAACAGACGCATTTGCGCTTTCAACCGGAATGGCCGCTGTTACTCTTTTAATGGATTATTTCAAACCGGGAGACCATTTTGTGGTTGAGTCGGACCTTTACGGCGGAAGTATCAGACTTTTTAACAATGTTTCTTTAAAGAACAATTACGAGTTTACTTTTTTGAACTGTTCAAAAGACGATATCGAAGCTGCGATCCGTCCCAATACAAAGGCGATCTACATTGAAACTCCGACCAATCCCATGATGAATGTTTCGGATATTGCAAAAATCTCCGGGATTGCGAAGGCTCATAATCTCATACTGATCGTGGATAACACGTTTTTATCGCCGTATTTCCAGAATCCTTTAAGCCTCGGCGCGGATGTCGTTATTCACAGCGGAACCAAATTCCTCGGCGGTCACAACGACACGCTTGCGGGCTTCATTGTAACGAATAACGAGGACATACAGGAGAGACTCAGATTCCTTATAAAGACAACGGGTGCAGGGCTTTCGCCTTTTGACAGCTGGCTTATCGAGCGCGGCATCAAGACACTCGGAATCAGAATGGAAAAAGCACAGCAAAACGCCATTGAAATCGCTAACTGGCTTAAAAAGCAGCCTGTGGTTACCGATGTTTTCTATCCCGGTCTTGAAGAGCATCCCGGTCATGAAATCATGAAAAAACAGGCAAGGGGCTTCGGTTCGATGATAACTTTTCGTGTTGACACGAAAGAGCATGCGCTTAAGATTTTAAGCGGAGTAAAGATGATCAAATACGCGGAGAGTCTCGGCGGTGTTGAGACACTCATCACATATCCTACGACTCAGACACATGCGGACGTACCGGAAGAAGTACGTCTCAAAAACGGTATTACACCGACAACTCTTCGTATTTCGACAGGTATAGAGGACGCAAAGGATCTGATCTTTGAACTCGAAGAAGTATTCAAAACTCTTTAAAAAAGTAAGGAGGAGCATATGACAGTACTGCAACTTAAATATGTAATAGCTGTGGCAAATGCGCCTTCTTTGCGTGAAGCCGCAAGCGGACTTTTTATCTCTCAGCCCGCTCTTTCCCTTGCGATCAGGGAACTTGAAGAGGAGCTGAACGTGCGCCTTTTCGAACGTACCAACAAGGGTATCAGAATAACCAAAGAGGGTGAGGAATTCCTGATCTATGCGAAGGAAACCGTCAGTCAGTACAAGATCATCGAAGACAGGTACCTCGGAAAAAGGAAGGAAAAAGAGCATTTCAGCGTGTCCATGCAGCACTATGTTTTTGCCGTGCACGCTTTTGTCAACGTCGTTAAAAAATACGACTCGGAAAAGTACGTATATTCGGTTCATGAAACCAGAACCGATGAAGTTCTTTCGAATGTACGCAATTTAAAGAGTGAAATAGGCGTTATTTCCTATACTGCCAGAAGTGAGAAAGTCATAAAGAAACTTTTCAGGGAATACGGACTCAAATTCCACCAGCTTATGAAAAGAGACACCTATGTTTATGTATGGAAAAAACATCCTCTCGCAAAGAAAAAAATACTTTCTTTAAAGGATCTTGAGGAGTATCCCTGCATTTCATTCGATCAGAGCAGCGATAACGAATTCTACCTGCCCGAAGAGGCATTAAGCAATTACGAATTCGAAAAGATCATCAAGTCAAACGACAGAGCGACTTCTGCAGAACTTATGGCAGCGCTCAACGGCTATTCGATCGGAACGGGAATAATGACCGACAGCGTTGCGATAAAAAACGATTACTGCGTAATCAAGCTTGAGGAGGAAGATCCTCTGACAATCGGATATATCGTAAGGGAAAATCATAACTTAAGCGATATCGGAAAAAGCTATATCGAAGAACTGTTAAAGTACAAAGAAAACTGATATCAGTACCGAAAAAAGTTAAGCAGAAACAGACTGCAAAACAGGAAAACAGGAAAACGGGAAAACAGGCCGGAAAAAGAATATCCGAATCCTGCAGGGAAAAGGATAAACACAAAAAGGATCACGGAGTTTTGCAATAAATATCAATTATCACAAATGATAAATATTAGGAATTAGTCAGAAAGAAAAACAGGTGCTATATTTTTAAGTACCCAAAGAAAAGCTGACTGGAAAACCGGAGGCGATAAACGCTTTCGGTTTTTTATTATTTAAAAGAGGTGACTGATATGAAAAAAAACAAATTTACGGCATTAACACTAATAGCGTCCATGGCTTTACTGTCGCTGACAGCCTGTAATCCGGGAAACGCTGAAACAGGTGCAAAACAATCAGACGGCGACGTGGACGTTGTCATCGGAACAGCCAACGGTTCTCTTTGCCTCGCTCCTTTACACATCGCCATCGACAACGGATATTTCGAAGAAGAATTCAAGGCAGCAGGCGTAACATGGAGGGTTGAGGAAATTGACTTAGGCAATATTTCAGAACTTGTTGCATCCGAAAAGATCGATGCTTCAACACAGCTTGCCGGAGCAATGATACCCCAAATCGACAACGGACTTGAAATTGCATTTACTGCAGGTCTTCATACTGGATGTACAAAATATTACGTAAAAGACACATCCATCAAATCGGTAGCAGATCTGAAAGGCAAAAAGATCGGCGTACCCGCAATCGGTGATTCATCCGTGATCGCATTAAAGAGAAAACTTTTTGATGAGGGAATCGGAGTAACCACAGACAATCTCGAAGTTGAATGGGTTGTATACGCTTTGACCGATCTTCCTCTTGCTTTGGAAAACGGTGCAATTGATGTTGCGGCATTACACGATCCCGTTGCTTACAGCGCAGAGCAGGAATACGGTTTCACGAAAATTCTTGACCTTAGTACCGATGAGAAGTTTGCAAACGAATACTGCTGCATGGCTTTTGTAACACAGAAACTCGCAGATACGAATCCCAAAGCCGCTGCAGCATATACAAGAGCAATGCTTAAGGCCAGCGCTTTTGTTGAAGCAAATCCCAGAGAAGCAGCCAAAATTCAGCTGGATAACAATCAGTGTTCCGGCGATCTGGATGTAAACGCATCACTCCTTGAAAGCTATAATTACGGTCCTTCGGTAAGCATCGCATCAACTACGATAAACGATGCGGCAACAGAACTTATCAGAATAGGCGAACTTAAAGCAGACGATCCGAAAGTCTTCATAGACAAGGCTTTCAAAACCTTCGAAGGAGTTCCCGATACTTTCGTATACAGTGACGGAAAATTCGAAGAAAAATAATAAATGCTCAAAGAGGTAATACATGAAAAGTAAAGGACTTGCAGTATTGAAACTGTTTTTACCGTATCTGGCGATAGCCGTTTCATTACTGGTATATTTCCTGGTTCCCGGGAACGGAAAACAAAAACAGACAGATCATCCCTATTACGTATATTTTCTTTTAATCCTTGGAGTCGGTTTTCTCGTTTTCGCATTAGTGGGAATTTTTAATTCAAACATAAGAAAAACTGCCTTTGAGAAGGCTCCGTTTTTTACGGGAGTTATAATATTTCTTCTTTTTCTGAATTTTATTACGACCAAAACACTTCTTTTGCCGACACTTTATTTTCCGTCCCTGGACAGGATAATCGGTCTTATTGTGGAAAATAAATGGTTCCTGTTAAAGAATGTTCTGGATTCGTTCGGACTCTTGGGGAAAGGGTTTTTGTGGGGCGTTTCGGTCGGTTTTCTGACCGGTCTGGCACTTGGTTATTCAAAGCATGTGGGATACTGGCTTACACCGGTTACCAAGGTGATCGGACCCATTCCCACAACGGCATGGATACCGCTTGCACTTTCAACATTTCCGACGACACAGTCCGCAAACGTTTTTCTTATCGCTTTTGCGGTATGGTTTCCGGTAACGCTTATGACCAGCAGCGGTATACAGTCGATCCCAAATGTAAACTTTGAGGTTTCCAAAACTCTTGGCGCCTCAACATTTTATCAGATAGTTCACGTTGCTATACCTGCAGCGATGCCAAGTATCTTTTTGGGAATTTTTTACGGTACTGTTTCTTCTTTCGCCACATTAATGGCGGTTGAAATGAACGGTAATTCAAGCGGAATAGGATGGTATATCAACTGGCAGAAATCCGTAATGATGTATGACGGAGTTTATGCGGGACTTATCATTATAGCGGCTATATGTTCGCTTACTCTGACAATACTTTTCAAAGTGCGTGACAAGGTACTTGTATGGCAGAAAGGAGTAATCAAATGGTAGGAGAGATCAGAATAGAAAATGTTTACAAGAGTTTCAAAAATTCCGATCCCGCCAAAGAGGATCTGGTTGCTCTGAACGGCTTTTCGCTTGATATAAAAGCCGGCTCTTTTGTAAGTCTTATCGGTCCGTCAGGCTGCGGAAAATCAACGCTTTTAAGAATCATAGGCGGACTTGATAAGGCGACGGAGGGGAAAATATTTGTTGATGACAAGGAAATAAAAAAGCCGGGAAGCGACAGAGGATTTGCTTTTCAGGGTTCGAATCTTTTCCCCTGGCTTACCGTTGAAAAGAATATCGCATTCGGCCTTAAAGCCAGACATATTTATAAGGATCACAAAAAGGATGTTGAGGAGTATATAAAGCTTGTCGGACTGACGGGATTTGAAAAATCCTATCCGCATCAGCTCTCCGGCGGTATGCAGCAGCGTGCTTCGCTTGCCAGAGCGCTTGTCGGACATCCGAACGTACTTCTTCTTGATGAACCTCTCGGTGCGCTTGATGCATTCACGAGAATGAATCTTCAGGATGAAATACTCAATATCTGGAAAGAACATGACATGACGATGGTAATGGTCACTCACGACGTGGATGAGGCAATTTACATGTCGGATTATGTTGTAGTCATGTCAGCAAGACCTTCAAAAGTTGAAGCAATAATGAAAATAGATCTTCCCCGTCCGCGTGCGAGGGCTCAGGATACATTCCAGGAATATCGTACAAAGATTCTGAAAGTACTCGATCTCGGCGGAAAAGTGGAAGACATAGAATACTACTTGTAAAGGAAGGAATAATATGAAAAACAGAATCGGATTTTCCATAGGATATATTTTGCTCGGAACACTGCTTATACTCATACCGACCGTAATTTTCCCGGTATGCGTAAGTGAAAAGAAAATGGCTTGTTTTTACACTGCAAGGGCAGAGATCGGTGTCGGCACGGTGATCATCCTGCTTGGACTGGCATACATATTTTTTAAATCAGCGGAAATCAGAGCGGGAATTTCTCTCTCGATCGCGATCAATTCGATATTGATCGTCCTTCTTCCGCTCAAGCTTACGGGACTTTGCAAAATGAGCGATATGGCATGCAGGATCGGAACACTTCCGGCACTTATCGTTATAACAATTATAATTGCGGCAGTTTCGTTAGGTAACTTTGTATATATTCTGATATCTTCAAAATCAAAAAACAATGAATGATCTGAACGTATTTAAAAGAGCAAAAAGAAACATTAAACAGGTGTATCTTCTGATTACACCTGTTGTTTTACTCTCGATGGTTTTATTCGCATCTTTTGTGATCGATCTGAGTTTAAAACAGGGAGTAAGTAATCTTGAAAAAAGAATAGGTTCCGACTACATCTTAGTTCCCAAAGGGGCTAAAAATGATGCCGAAGACATAATTCTGGAGGGAGCAAGAGGGATTTTTTATTTTGACAGATCGGTATATGACGAAGTTAAAAACGTCGAGGGCGTAAAAGAAGCAACCGAGCAGTTTTTCCTTAAATCCATGGCTGCTGACTGCTGTTCAAGCGAGGTCGAAATAATATTTTACAATCCCGAAACGGATTTCCTTATCCACCCCTGGATAAGCAGCGAATACAAAAAAGCACAGGATAAAAACTGTGTAGTGACAGGAAGTTTCGTTAATGTCGAGGATAACGGAAATATAAAAATATTCGGCCGCGAATACAAGGTTGCCGCCAAAATGGCAAAGACCGGCACAAGCCTCGACAGTTCGATCTACTTTACATTTGATTCTCTTGATACCGTTCTGGCGGATGCAAGCGAAAAGGGATCGTTTATTACCGACGAACAGCAAAACGGAGATTTGATCTCATCTGTTTTTATCAATATTGAAGAGGGATACGAAGAAGGCGATGTTTTAAACAGGATCAAGACTTCGGTCAGCACGGATTACGATCTGGTCTTTTCGAAAGAACTCTCGAGACAGTTTTCCGACAATCTTTCGAACATTTACGAAGTTCTCCACATCATAAACATTTTCGCAATCATGTTTTTTGTTGCCATTGATTTCTGCGTCAACTGCATTGTCGTAAATTCCCAAAAAACGGAAATAGCACTATACAGAATAATGGGGATCGACAAGAAAAGCATCATAAAGATACTTTTTGAAGATGCCCTTTTAACAAGTATTTTGGGAGGAACAGGCGGCTGTCTCTTATCGGCGCTTTTTACCGTTCCCTTCGGTGATTATATAGGAAACATGTTGGAAATGCCGTATCTCGGACCGGACTTTTTAAGGGTAACCCTTTTCATTGTACTGGTTACATTGCTGACGGTGGTCATAGGAATTCTCGGATCGCTTTATCCTATAATCGTTGTCTGTGTTCTGGATCCCTATACCGCTTTGAGAAAGGAGGGCGAGTAATGCTTCTTGAAGTTAAAGGAATCGAAATGACTTATCCAAAAAGCGACAGGAAGATTTTCGAAAACATCTCGCTCGAGCTTGACGAAGGTTCTTTTACCGCGGTAACAGGTCCTTCCGGCAGCGGAAAGAGCACTTTTCTGGCGAATGCCGGCGGCTATCTTAAACCGACCGCCGGAAAAGTGATATTTGAAAATGAAGATCTTTATGAACTGAATGACAAAAGGATTTCCGAAATACATGCGAATTCGATAGGATATGTTCCTCAGAGCAACGCAATGTTCAAAAAGTTTAACGTACTCGAAAATATCCTGATGTATTCGGAACTGAAAGATGCCAAAGGATCATTTGAGGAAAAAAAGAAAAGAGCCGGGGAGATCGCAGAAAAATTAAAGATAGATTTTCTTCTTAAAAGATATCCGTATGAACTTTCGGGCGGAGAATTAAAAAGAGTTTCCATAGCAAGAGCGCTCATAAACAGCCCGAAAATCCTGATTGCGGATGAGCCGACCACAGGTCTTGACAGGGAAACGGGAAAAATAATCCTGGATTTTCTTTCGGATTACAGATCGGAAAAAAATGCCGTTTTACTGGCAACTCACGATGACGAAGTTCTTAAATATGCGGATAAAAACGTACATTTTAGGTTATAAAAAAAATTAACCGGCGATAAACAGAATTTATCGGTTATAAGCAAAACTTATCACCAATAATAAATTTTAGGAAATTTTCAAATAACACGGCGCGTGTTAAGATTTTTTCAGTTGAAAAGAGGACAGAAAAAATGATCAGAAGAGCAAACTTCAAACAGAATACATGTATGTGTAAAACGATGTGTTCCTTATTAAGACATAAGGTTTGTTTTTGATACCCTGAGGTAAACTTTGAGTTTGTGCAGTTACCGAAAGGTGACTGCTTTTTTTTGAGAAAGATCAGATTGAAAATTTTTTGAAGTTTTAGCGTTACCCTTTTTACTTTTGATCAGGCAAAGCAAAACGACGGTAATGAACGGATATTCAGATCCGAAGATCGATCAAAACGAAAAAGGCAGAGGTTTAAATATGGCAGAGATAAAAAAAGATATCAACGAAAACTACATTGAAGAAGTTAAAAAGGCATTGAAGGAAATAAAATACGGAAGCCTGACACTTATTATTCAGGACGGAAAAGTAATACAGATCGATAAAACAGAAAAAGTCAGACTGTGACTATTGATGCCGTGGCCGCTGGAAAGGCATAGGCGTGCAAAGCTGAAGTTGGCGGTTCGAGTCCGCCCGGTGTCGCTTAAAACCAACGAAGAAAGGAGGGGGCTTAAGCTTTTAGGCGAGAAAATATGAGCAGTAATAATTATAAGGATTTGCAGAATTCCCATCCATGCTTTGGAGGACACAAAAACAATGCGGGAAGAATTCACCTTCCTGTGAGTCCGGGATGTAACATAGCCTGCCGGTTCTGTGACAGAACAATAAATGATGTGGAAGAAAGACCGGGAGTTACGTCCAAAGTATTAAAACCCGAAGAGGTTGAAGACATTTTAAGAAAGGCTCTCGACATATGTCCGGATATTAAAGTTGCCGGCATAGCGGGACCGGGAGATACGCTTGCATCGGACAATGCTCTGAAAACTTTCAGAATAGTAAAAGAAAAGTTTCCTGATCTCATTAAATGTATGAGTACAAACGGCCTTTTATTAGCGGAAAGAGCCGATGAGATCATAGATATAGGAATAGATTCGCTGACGGTTACGGTAAATGCGATCGATCCCGAGATCGAAAGCAGGCTCAATGCCTACATTATCTGGCACGGAGAGAAGATCGAAGGAGTCGAAGGTGCAAAGATACTCATTAAAAACCAGCTCGAGGGTATAAGAAAAGTTGCCGCCGCCGGAATCACGGTAAAGGTCAATACGGTTCTTGTTCCCGAGATAAACGGAGATCACATCGAAGATATCGCGAAGGCGGTAAAGGAAGCCGGGGCGAGCATTTACAATATTATCCCCCTGATACCGCAGCACGAATTAAAGGACTGCAAAGCACCGGTTTGCGCGGAGATAGATGCGGCAAGAACGAAGGCGGGCAGGTACATAGATGTTTTCAGACACTGTCAGCACTGTCGCGCGGATGCGGTAGGCGTTCCCGGAAAATCCGAGTTCGGAGACCAAATCTACCAGCGAAGATTAAACACAAAGGAGACATTTTCGCATGGCTGATGAAAGAATACTTATCGCGGCAGCTTCCGATGACGGAATAAACGTAAACAGACATTTCGGGAAAGCGGAAAAGTTCTATATATACGAGAGCATCGATGATGAAATAAAATTTCTCGAAGTTCGAAACGTTTCTCCCGGATGCGGAGGATGCGGCAATCATAACGATTCAAAGATCGAAGCCAATCTTGAAGCAATCAAAGACTGCAGTTATCTGTTAGTCGAAAGGATAGGAGAAAGATCGTCTCAGGCGGCTGAAAGCTTTGGAATAGAACCTTACGAGATTCCCGGAAACATCGAAGAGGGGATCGACAAGATGATAAGGTACATAAAAGTACAAAGGCTCTTTGACTGAAAGATTAAAAAAGAGCAAAAGACCCGGAAGCAAAGCTTAAAACAGAAACCCGGAAGCAAAACTTAAACAGAAAACCCGTAAGAAAATCTTTAAACGGAATAAAAACAGTTTATCCGAAAAGATTTTTGCTTATAAAAAGAAAAAAAGAATTTAAAAGAGATAAGAAAAACGATAAGGAAGGAAAAGAAAATGGGCGAATTAAGACAGATTGCGATTTACGGAAAAGGAGGAATCGGAAAATCCACAACGACACAGAATTTAACGGCAGGACTTGTTGAACACGGAAAGAAAGTAATGGTTGTAGGTTGCGATCCGAAAGCGGATTCAACAAGACTTTTACTCGGAGGACTTGCACAGAAGACAGTTCTTGATACCATCCGTGAAGAAGGCGAGGATATCGATCTCGACAGGATCATGAAGGAAGGATACGGCGGAACAAAGTGCGTGGAATCCGGCGGACCCGAACCCGGTGTAGGATGTGCAGGTCGAGGAATCATCACTTCTATCAACATGCTTGAAAACCTCGGAGCATATACGGACGATCTCGATTTCGTATTCTACGATGTTTTGGGCGACGTTGTCTGCGGCGGTTTTGCAATGCCCATTCGTGAAGGTAAGGCAAAAGAAATCTACATTGTAGCCAGCGGTGAAATGATGGCTCTTTATGCAGCCAACAATATTTCAAAAGGTATTCAGAGATACGCAAGAACAGGCGGCGTAAGACTCGGTGGAATCATCTGCAACTCAAGAAACGTTGACAGAGAACTTGACCTTTTGAGAGCATTTGCAAAAGAACTCGGAACCAAGCTTTTATACTTCGTTCCCAGAGACAATGTGGTTCAGCATGCTGAGATTCACAAAAAGACTGTTATCGAATACAAGCCCGATTCAAATCAGGCACAGGAATACAGAAACCTTGCACAGGCAGTTATAGACAATCAGGATTTCGTTATTCCCACACCCATGACACAGGAAAGACTTGAAGAGATCCTCATGGAATACGGAATGATGGAACTTGCGGATGATTACAAGATCTAATCAACAGATAAAGTCCGGTTCAAAAAAGAACGGAACAGGAAAAACAAAAACTATCCGGTTCAAAGGAAAAGACCGACAAAACAAAAAACAGAAATAACCCGGTTTAAAGAAAAAGGCCGGCAAAATAAAAACAATCCGGTTCAAAGAAAAAAGAATCGGCAGAAAAGAAAATAAAAAACACGAAAGCATAAAACACGAAAGCAAAAAAACACGAAAGCAAAAAAACACGAAAGCAAAAAACAATTTGATCAGAAAAGAAGGAGAGAAAATATGGGAAACATTCATAATTCAATTACGGAACTTGTCGGAAATACACCTATCGTTGAATTTCACAGATTAAAAAAAGCTCTTGGATTAAAGGGACGCATCGCAGGCAAACTCGAATATTTTAACCCCGCAGGATCGCATAAAGACCGTATGGCTCTTGAAATTATCGAAGCAGCAGAAAGACGCGGAGACATCAGTCCCGACAAAACAACGCTTGTTGAATTTACAAGCGGAAATACCGGTGTTGCAATGGCAGCTTTTGCCGCAGCCAAGGGATACAAATTCAAGATCGGTGTTCAGAACGGCGTATCAATCGAAAGAAGCAAACTTCTTGAAGCTTATCAGGCAGATATTGCAACGGATATTCCACAGGAACTGATCCTGGGTGTATTCGAAAAAGGTATCGCTGCATTTTCTGAAGTTATCGAATTTATGGAAAAAGGTGTTGAGAATCCTTATTCCACAAGACAGCTTGACAACCCCGACAACATCAATGCGCATTACAAACATACCGGACCTGAGATCTGGAATGACACGGACGGAAAAGTTGATATCTTTGTAGGCGGCGTTGGTACCGGCGGTTCAACACACGGCGTAAGCAAATACTTAAAGGAAAAGAATCCCAACGTTAAGGTTGTAATTACCCAGCCCGACCCCAATGATGTTGTAAATCCCATTGTAAACGGTGTTGAAGACGGCGGATTCCACGGCATCCATCAGGTTCATGATGACAACGGTATTACACCCATGGCTCCCGCCAACTTTAATGACGGACTGGTTGACGAATATCGTTTCATCTCATACGCAGAGACACTCAGAGCAATTCATCTTCTTGCAAAATACGAAGGTATTTTCGTAGGCGCTTCTTCAGGTGCATCTCTTGCAGTGGCGATCAAACTTGCACTTGAAAGCGAAAACGAAGGCAAACTTATCATTCCTCTTCTTCCCGACAACGGTGAGAGATATCTTTCCGAAGATTTACAGAAGATCAGACCCGAAGTTGAGGAGAAAGTTGGATTCTAAAGCATAAAAGGAGCAAACAAATGTCTGTAAATTTAAGCAATTCAAATGTTGCTACAAGAGAAAACCGAATCGGATCGATCACGGGATATGTAGGCACATTAAAAGATCTCGCTTCAAAGAGCGAATGCGGCACACTTAAAGGCTGCTCGAGATGTTTTTCGCAGTCGAGCACATGTCTTTCAACCTGTGGTTTAAGCCAGCTTGCGGCAATCCGTGATGTTGCGATAATCCATCACGGACCGGCGGGATGTTCGGTTGCCGGTGCTGCAACATATTATATGTCGAAAGTTATGCCCAAGAAGAGAGGTGTAACAAGCAACACCATTTATGTCGGAACAGACATGAACGAAAACGATACAATTTTCGGTTCAACAAAGGCTTTAAGGGAAATCATCATTGAAGTAAACAAAAGATATTCACCCAAAGCAATTTTCGTATCGAGTTCCTGTGCGACGGGTATCATCGGTGAAGATATCGACAGTATAGTGGAAGATGTCAGAAGCGAAATCGACGTTCCCATCGTTGCAGTTCACTGCGAGGGATTCAAGTCGAGAATCTGGGCGACGGGATTTGATATTTCCGACCACGCTATAATGCAGGAAATCGTAAAACCTCCCAGAGAAGGTGTTAAAACAAATAAGATCAATTTCAAGAACTTTTTCGAAAGTGCACGTCCCGAGATCATCGAGATATTTAAAAACTTCGACCTTGAACCGGTATTTCTTTACTGCAACTCAACGATCGAAGAACTTTCACACTTATCCGAAAGCATTGCAACCACTTGTATCTGCGGAACACTCGGAAACTATCTTGGAAACGCGCTTGAGGAAAAATACGGCGTACCCTATGTAAGAAGCATCAACCAGTGCGGTATCGCAGGATTTGAAGCCTGGCTTCGCGCAATAGGAAGAGCAACCGAAAGAAGCGAAAAGATCGAAAAATACATCGAAGAGCAGAGGGCGATTTACATTCCTCAGATCGAAGAAGTAAAGAAGGAATTAAAAGGCCTTACCGCAGTGCTCGGTATGGGACCCGGCTACACATTTGAAGTATCGAGAGTTCTTAACGAACTCGGGATCAAAGTTGTATGGGCTCTTGCATGGCACTACGACAAAAAATACGAGAACGGCGATGTGCCTCCTTCAATGAAATATCTTCTCGACAATGATATTGATTTTGAGGCAAGTGTTGCGGACCAGCAGAACTACGAGGTTATGAATATTTTAAAGAAATATCAGCCCGATATGTATTTATCAAGACACCCCGGTTCAACCGTATGGGCTATTAAGAACGGAACACCCGCAATTTACGTAGCCGACGAATATATGATATTCGGTTACAAACACACATTGGAATTTGCAAAGACAATAGTTGACGCCATCAAGAACAGAAGCTTTGAAGAAAACCTCGCAAAGAGATCGAAACTTCCTTACACGGACTGGTGGTACAAGCAGGAAGTCAGCGCATTTCTTGAGGAGGCAAAATAATGGCTAAGTTACTTGATAAACAAAGATATAAATGCGCTCTCGGAGCAATGCAGACGGTTCAGGCAATCGAGCGTGCGCTTCCCGTTTTACATTCGGGACCCGGCTGTGCGCAGAAGCTTTCCGAATCCACGGGAAGTTCGGGATATTTTTCACCGAACATTTTCCCCTGTACCAGTATCAATGAAAAAGACGTTGTATTTGGCGGTGTAAAGAAACTTCGTTCCACCATCGACAATGCGCTTAAGGTTATAGATGCTGATCTTTACGTGGTTCTTACCGGATGTATTCCCGAAATCGTAGGTGATGACTCGGGCGAAGTGGTTTCTGAATTTGCGGATGCGGATAAGCCCGTAATTTACGCTCCCACGGCCGGATTTAAGGGCAACAACTACAAAGGCCACGAGCAGGTGGTTGAAGCCATTATCGATCAGTATTTAAAGAAGTCCGACAAAAAGCAAAAAGGACTCGTAAACATCTGGGCAGACGTTCCTTATCAGGATCTGTTCTGGCTCGGAAACTTAAGAGAACTCGAAAATCTTGTCAGCGAACTCGGACTTACACCCAATACGATCTTCGGATACAAGAGAGGGATCGAAAATATCAAAAAGATTCCCGAGGCCGAATTCAATCTTCTTGTTTCACCCTGGGTCGGACTTTCAAACGTTAAGAAGATGGAAAAGAAATTCGGAACACCCTATCTTCATTTAAAGACTCTTCCCGTCGGCGCTACAGAGACCGGCAAATTCTTAAGGGAAGTCGGTAAATTTGCCGGAGTCGATGAAGCGAAAGTCGAAGCGGTTATCAAAGAACACGAGGATTATTACTACTACCTGATCGAAAGATATGCGGATCTTTTCCTTGAAAACCGTGTAATCAACAAGCAGTTTACGATCGTTGCGGATGCACAGTACACGCTCGGAATTACCAAATTCCTTGTAAACGATTTGGGACTTGTTCCCGCAACACAGTTTGTTGTGGACGATACACCTCAGAAATACAGAGAAGAGATCGCAGAGGAATTTAAGAAACTCAACTTCGGTATCGAGGCAAACGTATCTTTCGAGACAGACGGTTTCAAGATCCACGAAGAGATCAAAGAACATGATTATCACGGATATCCTCTGGTACTCGGCGGATATTACGAAAAAGAAGTTACGGAAAACCTTAAAGGAAACTTCCTTAACATCTCGTGGCCGGTACAGGATAAAGTGGTATTTGACAGAGCATATGTAGGCTATTCGGGCGGTATCAGACTGATCGAAGATATCTACACCGTAGCCGTACAGAGATTTAACTAAGAGGAAAAATGGGATACTTAATCGCAGTCGGATCATCGGATGAGATCAATGTCAATCTCAAATTCGGAGAGGCAGATGAAGTGCTGATCTACGAGGTTGAAGGTACCGATTATTCGTTAAAAGAGAAAAGAAAACTGAATAAAGAAGCAAAACCGCAAGAAGCCGGGTCGGATAATGCATGTTCGTCCGATTCCTGCAGATCCTGCAGCTGCTCTGGCAGCGGACAGGGATGCAACGGCGGTTCCGATGCGGAGGAAAAGGTTCGTCTGATGGCAGACTGCAGATGTGTTCTGTTCAAAAAGGTCGGTTTTCAGGCACAAAAGCAGTTTGAAAAAAAGGCCATTTCAATATTTGACATCGAATGCGAAATAAGTGATGCATTTGAAAAGATTACGAAGTATTATGAGAAAGTAGATTCGCATTCATCTTTAAGAAACAGATGACGGTTCGGTTTCATCGGTAAACGAACCGGAAAATAAAGAAATATTGAGATCGATCACAGGAGAAAACATGACTATACGACTTGCAACCCCAAAAGACGCAGAAGAAATATCAAAACTTGAAAGCATCTGTTTTCCGGCAGCTGAAGCCGCAAGCAGGGAAACTTTCGAGAAACGCCTTAAAGTGTATCCGAGACATTTTGCGGTAGCTGAAGAAGACGGAAAGATCATAAGCGTGGTCAACGGACTTGCAACGGATTTCGAAGATCTTACGGACGAAATGTTTGCGGATACTTCCTTTCACTGCGAAAAAGGTGACTGGCAGATGATATTCGGAGTCGAAACCCATCCCGATCATCAGAGAAAAGGTGTTGCCGGGGAAGTACTTAAATTCTTCATTTCCAAAGCCAAGAACGAAGGAAGAAAAGGTCTTGTTTTAACCTGTAAGGAAAAGCTTATCGGATATTATTCGAAATTCGGATTCGTCAATGAGGGCGTTTCGGTATCGGAACATGGCGGCGCGGAATGGTATCAGATGAGATTAACCTTTTAAAATTTATAATAAACCTATTGATTTAGTAGGTAATAAGCGATATAATTTCAAAAAAGGAGGTAAGTTATGGCAAAAATTTATAAAGGGGCATCAGAGCTTATAGGAAACACACCTCTTGTTGAGGTAGTAAATATTGAAAAGGAGTTCGGACTTAAGGCTACAATTCTTGTAAAACTTGAATACTTTAATCCCGCAGGAAGCGTTAAAGACCGTATTGCAAAAGCAATGATCGAGGACGCTGAGTCAAAGGGACTTCTTAAGGAAGGTTCGGTAATCATCGAGCCTACCAGCGGAAATACGGGTATCGGACTTGCAGCCATCGCAGCAGCCAAGGGATACAGGATCATTCTTACAATGCCCGAGACAATGAGTGTTGAAAGAAGAAACATTCTTAAAGAATACGGCGCTGAGATCGTTCTTACGGAAGGCGCAAAGGGTATGAAGGGTGCCATTGCAAAAGCAGACGAACTCGCAAAAGAGATTCCCGGAAGCTTTATTCCCGGACAGTTTGTTAACCCTGCCAACCCTGCTATTCATAAAGCAACCACAGGTCCGGAAATCTGGAACGATACAGACGGAAAGCTTGATATCTTTATCGCAGGCGTAGGTACCGGCGGAACGGTTACAGGTACAGGAGAGTATCTCAAAGAGCAGAATCCCAACATCAAAGTTGTTGCTCTCGAGCCCGATTCATCACCCGTTCTTTCGGAAGGAACAGCAGGTCCTCACAAGATTCAGGGTATCGGCGCAGGATTCGTTCCCGAAGTGCTTAATACAAAGGTTTATGATGAAGTATTCCGTGCAAAGAACGAAGATGCTTTCGCAGCAGCAAAACTTCTTGCAAAGAAGGAAGGTATTTCCGTAGGAATCTCATCAGGTGCTGCACTTCACGGTGCGATCGAACTTGCAAAGAGAAGCGAGAATGAAGGCAAGGTTATCGTAGCTCTTCTTCCCGACAGCGGTGACAGATACTATTCAACTCCGCTTTTCACTGAATAGTCAGAAGTGAAAAACAAATTACAAAATTACATGAAAATGCGCTTTGTAATTAAATAAAAGATAAAAAATATGCACGGGCGCCAAAACGCATTGTGCATATTTTTTATTTTAAACATCATTGTCCGTTTGCGGTCAGATTTAAGTCTGCAGCCTGATAATATATGTATTCCGGGGTGTTTCGGAAAATACAAACAGAATGGAAAAAGAAAATGAGCAAAATAATTAAAGAAGAAGAAATAAACGAGATAGTTCAGAATATAATCGCCGACTTTGACGGTTCAAAAAACATTGATGCGGTCAATATTTTCAACAAACCCGACAAGGCCGAGGTCATAGATCTCGTCAACAACCTGATCCGTGTGATCTATCCCGGTTATTTCAGAGACAAATCATATAAGATCTACAATCCGAACAACTCTTTCGCAGTAAATATCGAAGATGCATTCTATCATCTGAACAAGCAGGTTACGCTTGCCCTTGAGTTCAGAAATTCGGAGAATTCCTTAAGCGATGAAGAGCGTGAGGAGGAAAGCTACAGAGTCTGCAAAACCTTTTTCCGAAGGATTCCCACAGTCAGGGAGTATATCGAAACAGACCTTCTTGCAACATATGACGGAGACCCCGCAGCAGGCAACTTCGATGAGATCATACTCGCATATCCCGGATTAAGGGCGATCACCGTATACCGGATTGCGCACGAACTTTACAAACTCAAAGTTCCCGTGCTTCCCAGACTTATGACGGAATATGCCCATTCGGAAACCGGAATCGACATTCATCCCGGAGCCGAAATTGACAAGTTTTTCTTTATCGATCACGGAACCGGCATTGTTATCGGTGAGACTTCGATCATCGGTAAAAACGTAAAGATCTATCAGGGCGTTACCATCGGTGCGCTTTCAACAAGGGGCGGACAGAAGCTTTCCGGCAAGAAACGTCATCCGACCATTTGCGATAACGTAACCATTTATGCCAATGCTTCCATTCTTGGAGGCGACACTGTTATCGGTGAGAATACGGTTATCGGCGGTAACTCTTTTATTACGAAATCAATCGACGCCAACACCAGAGTAAGCCAGAAGAACCTCGAGATGGAATACGCCGCAAGGGGCGAAAAACATCACACCGAGGAAGTTAGTCAGGGCGAGGCCTGGTATTACATTATTTAAATTATGGAATTTATGCTAAATCCCGTTTCGGAAATACTCCGGAGCGGGATTTTTCCTGTGTGCAGGGGTGTGTAGGGAAATTTTCCGGCTTCGCCGGACACACCCCGCACGGCAAGTAGGGAGGTTTTCGTCATCCCAGCCCGATTAAAATTGGGATGTTTGAAAACAAATTGGAAAATAATATCGGATAATTTACTCCGGAAGGTGCATTAAAAAAATATAATGCACACCTGTATATATTTATGCTATAACAATATAGGCTAAAATATATATACAAGAGAGATGAAGAAAACATCTCAGAAGGAGTAAATAATGAAAAAATTCAAAGTATCTTATGTAATTGGAATTGTGATAGCCGTTTTGGCAATTATTCTTTTGATAAATTCCATTAAGATAATTCCTACCGGCTACACAGGAGTTCGTACAACATTCGGACAGATTTCACAAAACGTTGTTCAGCCCGGTTTGAGTTTTAAAATCCCGTTTGTTCAGAGCATTACACTTGTTAACAACAAACAGCAGGACGTAACGTTCGACGGAACAATCAATTCGGAAACTTCAGAACGTAACGAAGTATTCTTCTCGGGAATCACGGTAACATATCAGATCAACGCTGAGAAGAGCTCATGGATTTATGCTAACGTAAGCAACTACAAGAACAACCTCATTACGGAAAGCCTTGTAGCAAGCTCAATTAAAACAGCTTCCAAAACTCTTACACCTACCGATGTAACAAGCCGTAACATTCTCGAACCCATGGTTAAAGACAACATTCAGGAATCACTTAATGAGAAATACGGTTCAGAAGTTGTAAAGATCAACAAAGTAGTTATCAACAACGCTACATTCGATGAAGAATACAATGATAAGATCGCTCAGAAACAGCAGGCCCAGATGGCATACGAAACACAGCAGATCGAAAACAAAACATCTGTAGAAAAAGCCGAAGCCGATGCAAAGGTAAAACTTACACAGGCACAGGCTGATGCAGATGCAAGACTTATCGAAGCAAAAGCCGAAGCTGAAGCAAACCGTCTTATTCAGGAATCATTAACCGATGAAGTTTTAAAAGAAAGAATGATCGAGAAATGGGATGGAACTCTTCCGAAAGTTACAGGCGAGAACGGTATGATGCTTGATGTATCGGATCTCATGAAAGATTCCGCACCGACAGCAACAAATAATACCGAACCTGCAGTAACCGAATAATTTGGAAGCATAAAGAAAATGCCGAACCTGCAGTAACCGGATAATTCTAAAGCATAAAGAAAATGCCGCACCTGCAGTAACCGAATAATTTGGAAGCATAAAGAAAATGCCGTACTCGGAGTGATCGGATAAACCGTCAGCAAAATGGGTTATCGGCAGTAACTGAATGATCGTACAGAAAAAGCAGCTTGTCCGCAAGGATAAGCTGCTTTTAAATTTAGTATTCATCAAGAAAGTTATGTCTTACACCGTCTTTTTTGTACTCGATGACAGTGTCGAGGATTACGTTTTCCACACTTTTGAAAATATTTGACTCGACATACGGATTGTCTTTTTTCAGTTCGGCGATCAGCTTCTTGGTTTCAAGTCTTTTTGATGATGTGGTCCCGTCCTCGTGACAGGTCGTGCATGTATCGGTGAAATGGCATGCGCACTGCAGAAAATGCAGTTCATTGTAATCGCGCCATGCGATAATGTCGCTTTCTCTTATAAGATAAAGAGGTCTTATAAGCTCCATTCCTTCGAAATTGGTGCTGTGAAGTTTGGGCATCATTGTCTGTATCTGGGCACCGTGAAGCATTCCCATTAGAATGGTTTCGATAACGTCATCGTAATGGTGTCCGAGCGCAATTTTGTTGCAGCCGAGTTCTTTGGCTTTGCTGTAGAGGTAACCCCTTCGCATTCTTGCGCAGATATAACAGGGGCTTTTTTCTATATTATCAACGGAGTCAAAAATACTGCTTTCGAAGATAGTGACGGGTATTCCGAGCGTTTTGGCGTTGCTTTCTATGAGTGCGCGATTTTCTTTGTTGTAGCCCGGATCCATAACGAGGAAAGTCAGTGAAAAGTTCACTTTTCTATGCCTTTGTATCTCCTGAAAGAGCTTTGCCATCAGCATCGAATCTTTTCCGCCGGATATGCAGACGGCAATGTTATCGCCTTCGTTTATCAGCTGATAGGTTTTGCAGGCTTTTGCAAACGGGGTGAATAATTGTTTGTGAAATTTTTTGCGGATGCTTTCTTCTGCCTTGTGCTGACGCTCTTCCCGCAGGGTTACATTTTCGGAAAGAGATCTGAGGTAGCTTATGTACCCGCCTTCAAGACTGTAGCAGTCACGGTTTCTTAAGCTTTCTTCCTCTTCGAGTCCGTGTGTTTTCCGGCCGACCTGACAGTAAAATACAAGCTTTTTGTCCGGATTTATTTCATTTATTTTAGAACAGTTTTTTCCGATTATCTCTTCGCTGTCGATATGCAGTGCATCGGGCATCATTCCGTAAGCGGTCAGTCCGTCATCCCTTATATCTATCAGTTCGTAGGATTCTTTATTCCATTTTGAAAGTTCTTCAAGCGTAATTTCTTTCATATCTAAATAACGTAATCGTCCGAATCTTCCTTAACGGGTAAAAGATCCGTAAGATGCTTGTTTTTGAAAAAGTTATGTATCAGGTCGTAGTACTCTTTCCAGAAAGGAAGAGTATCGCATTTCAAGGCATTCGGGCATTCTTTTGCGTCTTCTTTAAGGCAGGCGATCGGTGCGAGAGTACCTTCGGTGGCAACGAGAATTTCCTCGACCGTGTATTCTTCGGGCAGTTTGTTGAGCCTGTATCCGCCGCCTTTTCCGGCAAGCGAATCGACCAGATTGTGAACGACCAACTCTTTGATTATTATTTCAAGGTACTTCTTTGAAATAGTCTGACGTGCAGAAATGTCTTTGAGCGGAATAAAACTTCCGTCGTTGTGCTGCGCAAGATCAATCATTATATGAAGAGCGTATCTGCCTTTTGTGGATATCATAGATTTCCTCCGTAAAAAATGTTTAATCCAAAGTTTCTATTTTGAATCGGAATGCTTCATCGAGTGATTCCATCTGATAAAAGCCATTCCGATAATGATTACATATCCGATAATACTTAGAATACCGGGTGTTTCTTTTAAGAATATGATTCCGAGAAGCGCCGCGAAAATAACCTGAGTGTAGTCGAAAACGGATATTTCCTTGGCGGGTGCGAACTTGTATGCCGAGGTGATTCCGAACTGTCCGACCGATGCGAAAACGCCTGCGAGTATCAGACAGAGCAATTGTTTAACGCTCATCGGGTGGAAGTCGAAAATAAGGAAAGGCGCCGTTACCATGCAGGAAAAAAGCGAAAAGCACAAAACTATGATGGGAGTTCGCTCGCCTTTTCTTCCAAGCCTCCTTACAAATGCATAAGCAACGCCGGCGCCGAAACCGCCGTAGAGGCCGACCAGGGCAGGGAAAACCGAGAGATTTCCGCCGGGTTTTATGATAAAGAGCGCTCCGATAAAAGCAATTACCGTGGCAATAATATCAAGCTTTGTCGGAACCTCTTTTAAAAGAGGTATAGAAAGCAGTATCGCAAAAAACGGTGAAAGCTTGTTTAACATGTTTGCGTCGGCAATTCCGAGACGGTCTATCGCGTAGAAGTTGCAGATAAGACCGCTGGTTCCGAAGAAGCATCTGAACGCCAGATCGCCCCAGCTTTCCTTTTTTATATGAAATTTTTCTTTGCTTTTTATCAAAAGAACGATGGTAATAATCGCGGCAAAAGCATTTCTGAAAAAGGCTTTCTGCATTGTCGGAAGGTCGCCGGAGAGTCTTATGAAAAAAGTCATCAGCGAAAATCCGAAAGCCGCGGCGATAATACAAAGAATTCCTTTAATATGGGAATTTGTCAGTTTCATAAATTCGGGTAAAAATATTTTTCTGTTATAACCATCCGTGGATTATACAATAAAATTTTCAGCGGATTTTTAAAGAGAAACAGACAAAATCCTTATTTTGCGGGAGTTGCGATGAAAAATTACCTGCTACCTTAAGCGAACATTTTGAAAAAAGTATGTAAAATCAACGGTTTTTGGCTTATTATACATCACTTTCGAAAAAAATAAAAGTACTTTTACCTATTGACATGATAGGCGAATAGGTTTATATTACAAACGGTTAAAAACACAGGTTTTATGTAAAAAAAAAAGGATTCAATGGAATCAGTCAGAAGGAGTAACGATATGGAAAACATTTTGGAAATAAAAAATCTGCATGTTTCCGTTGCGGATAAAGAAATACTGAAAGGTGTGGACATGGAGATAAAACCCGGAGAGACACATGTTCTTATGGGACCCAACGGTGCAGGAAAATCAACGCTCGGTCATGCGATTATGAGCGATCCGAAATATGAAGTTACCGAAGGAGAGCTTTTCTTTGATGGAGAAGACATTACGGAGGAAGGCACGGACAAAAGGGCAAAAAGAGGATTGTTCTTATCTTTTCAGGACCCGATACCCGTACCCGGAATTTCTCTCGGAAGTTTTACGAGAAGCGCGATCGAGCAGGGTGGCGAAAAACATATCAAACTTTGGGATTTTAAGAAAAAAAGCAAAGAAGTTTGCGCTGTTTTAAACATGGATGAATCATATACGGAAAGAGATCTCAACGTCGGTTTTTCGGGTGGTGAGAAGAAAAAAGCCGAGATTTATCAGCTTCTTATGTTAAATCCCAAACTTGCAATTCTCGACGAGACCGATTCAGGTCTTGATGTTGATGCGGTAAAAACAGTATCTGCAGGTGTGGAAGAATTCAAGAAAAACGGCGGCACACTTTTGATAATTACACACAGTACAAGAATTCTCGACAACCTGAAAGTTGACAGGACTCATATTCTTGTTGACGGAAAAATAGCCAAAACAGGCGGTCCCGAACTTGTTTCCAAAATAAACGAGGAAGGATTCGAAGAATATTTGAAGCAGTAACTACTCAGGAAACAACGAAAAACAGAATATTTGTCAGTACAGTAAATTCAAAAAAAGAAACGGAAAGAAAAATGAAGGAAAAAACATACATAGAAGATATCGACGAAAGCATATATGACTTTCGCTTCGAAGAAGACGAAGAAGACATTCTCGGACGCGGCATCGGAGCGGATCTGATTGATGAGATATCAAAGGAAAAGAACGATCCCGAATGGATGAGGGCATTCCGTCAGAAATCCCTGAAGATTTTTCACAACACAAAGATGCCTCAGTGGGGTCCGTCCATCGAAGGTCTTGATATGGACAGGATCGTAACTTATATTCGTCCGAAGGCAAAAATGAGAAACAAATGGGAAGATGTTCCCGAAGAAGTTAAACAGACTTTTGAAAGACTTGGAATTCCTCAGGCAGAGAGAGAATCACTTTCGGGAGTAGGAGCGCAGTATGACTCGGAAATCGTATATCACAACCTTCGTTCCGAGGTTGAGAAACTGGGCGTTGTATATACCGACCTTGAAACGGCGATGAAGGATGAGCGATTTTCAAAAATGATTGAAAGTCATTTCATGAAACTCATCCCTCCCACAGATCACAAATTCGCGGCTCTTCACGGGGCAGTGTGGTCAGGCGGTTCGTTTGTATACGTTCCCGAGGGTGTTAAGGTTGAAGTTCCCCTTCAGTCGTATTTCAGACTTAATGCCGAGAGTGCGGGCCAGTTCGAGCATACACTCATTATCATTGAAAAGAATTCATATCTTCATTTCATAGAAGGCTGTTCGGCACCCAAGTATTATGCGGCAAGCCTTCATGCGGGATGTGTGGAACTCTACATCGGCGAAGGCGCAACGCTTCGTTATTCGACCATTGAAAACTGGTCAAAGAACATGTACAACTTAAATTCCAAGAGAGCGCTGGTTGAAAAGGGCGGCAAGGTTGAGTGGATCTCGGGTTCATTCGGATCGCATGTATCATATCTTTATCCCACAAGCGTTTTAAACGGCGAGGGTTCAACCAGCGAGTTCACGGGAATTACATTCTCGGGAGAAGGTCAGGATCTGGATACCGGCGCAAAGGTTATTCACAATGCACCCAACACTTCTTCCTACATGAATACAAGATCGATTTCAAAGAGCGGCGGTAGAAATACTTTCAGAAGCGAAGTTATCGTAAAACCTCAGGCAAAAGGAAGCAAATCATCCGTATCCTGCGCATCGCTCATGCTTGATTCGATATCCAATTCGGATACTATTCCCGTAATGGATATTCGTACAAAAGATGCGGACATCGGACATGAAGCAAAAATCGGAAGAATCAGCGACGATGCGGTCTTTTATCTCATGACGAGAGGTTTGTCGGAGGAAGAGGCCAAAGCCCTTATAGTAAGCGGTTTCTGCGAGAATGTTTCCAAGGAACTTCCCGTGGAATATGCAGTTGAAATGAACAACCTTATCCGTATGGAGATGGTCGGAAGCATAGGATAGAAAGCATGCGCGGAAAACAATGATTCGGAACAAAAGAAAGATTTTTTAATTTGATTATCGGAAAGGATTTCCCGCATTTTGCGTGAAAATTGAAATCGGAAACAAAGTTAATACAACAGAAGAGATAAATCTGAAACAAAGTGAAAACAGCGAATATAAAATTCAGAAATGATAATTCAGCGGAAGGAATAAAATGAATACCAGTGAAAATGCAAAAATAAACATTTTACCTGTACCGACATGGAATCACCTCAGGGTAAACGAGGCAGTATACGAAGGGGTTCGTACAGTCGAAGAGATTTTTGAAGGACTTGAAAAAGTGGAAATCAGTCCGACTGATGAAACACCGGTTGTTTATGATTTTAAAGCAGACGGTTCGGTTAAAGGTGTGGATTTTGATTTAAAAATAAATACGGATTCGACGATCATATTAAGATTCACTGCAGATGACAATCTTTACGGTGAGAGAGATGTCACGGTCAGAATCGGCTCTAATATAAAAGAGGGCAGAAAACTTCATCTCGTGATTGTCAATCTTACAAAGAATGCAAGATTTTATGCTGCTTCGGATGCAGTTTGCGAAAAGGAAAGCGCTCTTACAATGACAACGGTTTCGCTTGGAAGCAGTAAAGCTTACCTTGAAGGAAAGGTAAAACTTCAGGGTGAGAGTTCAAATTTTGATACTTACACGGCATACATACTTGAAAAAGGGCAGTTCCTTGACATGAATTATGTCGCAGATCACACGGGAAAGAATACCGAAGCGAATATAGTTTCGGCAGGCGTACTTAATGAAAAGACCCAAAAGGTTTCGAGACAGACGGTCAATTTCATAGCCGGATGTGCAGGATCGAAGGGAGCCGAGAACGAGGAAGTTCTTTTACTCGACGATGATGTGATCAACAAGTCGGCTCCGCTTATTCTTTGTACCGAGGAGGACGTCGAGGGCGAACACGGGGCATCAATCGGTCAGCCGGATGAGGATGTGATCTTCTATCTTAAATCAAGGGGCCTTGCGATAGAGAAAATCTATGAAATGCTCAGCATCGCAAAGGTTGAAGCGGCACTTTCGAGAATCGACCATCAAGAAACAAAGAAACTCGTGAGAGATTTCCTCGAAATCAAAGAAGAGGAAGAATAAAAGAAGTTTATCCTTTAGGTTAACATCAACGGACTATTCATAAATAAGGATAAAAATCAGTTTTCCTGTTAAAAACTGGCAGAAATAAAGCATGGGCAGAAATAAAGTATGGGCAGAAATGAATTATCGGCAGAAATATAAAAAAGGAATTGGGTAAAATTATGGATATAAAAGAAATCAGAGCGCAGTTTCCGCTCATAACCAAACAGAATATAGCATATCTTGACAACGCGGCTACTTCGCAGAAACCTCAGTGCGTAATTGATGCACTGGCAAAATTTTACACCGATCTTAACGCAAATCCGATGAGGGGACTTTATGAATTAAGCATTGCTGCGACCGATTCGTATGAAGAGGCGAGAAAAAAGACGGCTGCTTTTATTCATACCGACGACCCTTCGGAGGTTATTTTTACAAGAAATGCTTCGGAAAGTCTCAATCTTGCAGCGAACATCCTCTCATCAGAACTGAATGAGGGCGATGAGGTACTTGTTGCGACAAGCGAGCACCACAGCAATTTCCTTCCCTGGAAGAAAATCTGCGAGAAAAAAGGTGCAAAAGTAAAGTTTCTGGACTGCACTCAGGATGGCGTTTATACCAAAGAAGCTCTTAAGGAAGCACTTACCGAAAAGACGAAAGTCTTTACGATAGCATATATTTCAAATGTTTTCGGACGCATCAATCCGATTAGGGAATTTGCAAAGATCTGCCATGAAAACAATACGCTGATCGTTGCGGATGCGGCACAGAGCGTGGCTCACGTTCCGACTTTTGTCAAAGAGGACGATGTGGATTTTCTGGCATTTTCAGGCCACAAAATGTACGGTCCGATGGGCATCGGCGTGCTTTATGCGAAGAAAGAACTGCTTGAAAAACTTCCTCCTTTCCTTGAAGGCGGGGAAATGAT
>JAIKXN010000082.1 GCA_024684055.1 Lachnospiraceae bacterium
AATTGTTTTACAGTTATGTTTGTGTGTTTGGCATATACAGGTCTTCTTTTGAACGTATAATCTGCTTTGGCCAAGGCAGATTTTTTTGTGCCCTGAAGCGGAGGTGATTATCATGGCACAGATACGTGTAACGGATTTGTCCTTTACATATGAAGGCAGTTTTGATCCGGTTTTGGAAAACGTCAGTTTTAACATTGATACGGACTGGAAACTCGGTCTGGTCGGAAGAAACGGCAAAGGAAAAACAACTCTTTTAAATCTTCTGATGGGGAAATACGAGTATGAAGGAAGCATATCCACGAATACGGTTTTTGACTATTTTCCTTACGAGGTTTCAGAGGAAGAGATGGAAAAAACAGCGGAAGAACTGTCACAAAAATGGAAAAGCAATGTTGAACTCTGGCAGATAATGGTTCAGCTTAATCAAATTAAGATGGATGCAGAGTGCCTCTTCAGACCGTTTAAAACATTAAGTCACGGAGAGCGGACAAGAGTTATGCTTGCGGTTCTTTTTTCTTCGGAAAACGAATTTCTTTTAATCGACGAACCGACTAACCATCTCGATATGAATGCAAGAGAGATCATCAAGGAATACCTTGCGTCAAAAACAGGTTTTATCCTGGTTTCGCATGACAGAGATCTGCTGGATGCAATTATCGACCATGTGCTTGTTTTCAACAGAAATTCGGTCGAAGTGCAGTCAGGCAACTTTTCTTCATGGTGGGAAAACAAAGAGAAAAACGACAATTTCGCAATGGCGGAAAACGAAAAACATTTAAAAGAAATCGGCAGACTTAAAACCGCCATGGACAGAAGCGGAAGGTGGGCGGAAAAGAACGAGAATACAAAGATTGGATTCGATCCCCTAAAGGAACCTGAGAGAAACATTTCGACCAGAGCCTATATCGGAGCCAAGACAAAGAAAATGCAGGCGAGGGTAAAGACCTATGAAAAGAGAATGGACAGGGAGATAAGCGAAAAAGAAGGCCTTTTGAAAGATATCGAAAAGGTTACCGATCTGAAGATCTATCCTCTGACATTTCATAAGGAAATACTTGTTAATGCCTATCAGATGTCGCTTTCTTATGAAGGCTCAAAGCCGCTTTTTGAAAATCTGACATTTGATATAAAGAGGTCTGACAGGGTAATATTATCAGGAAGAAACGGATGCGGAAAATCAAGTATCATAAAAGCGGTTCTTCGCGAAGCCGGAAAGGCTGATGCAAACGCAGATTCCGGGCCGGACAAAACAGCAGGATCCGGAACGCTTTCAAAACTTAATGTTGGCGGAACTCTGGATGTGGCAGGCGGACTTGTGATTTCCTATATAAGTCAGGATACTTCTTTTCTTAAAGGGACGTTAAAGAAATACTGCCTTGAAAATAACCTTGATGAGACGCTTCTTTATGCGATACTTCACAGACTCGATTTCGAAAAGACGCAGTATCTGAAGAATATGGAAGACTTCAGCGAGGGACAGAAGAAAAAGGTTCTTGTCGCATCAAGTCTTATAACTCCGGCGCATCTTTATATATGGGATGAACCGTTAAATTACATTGATGTATTTTCGAGAATGCAGATTGAAAAATTAATTCTGGATTTCAAACCCACGATGCTTCTTGTTGAGCATGACATTAAATTCAGGGAAAAGATAGCAACGAAAACAGTAGAATTATAATGGATAACCGCTCTTTGGCAACCATATCCTTTTGGAAGCCTGAGGGCGGTTTTTATTTTGGATATTTAATGTGTATCGGTATAGAAACAAATCTTAAAGGCTTTTTTTAATTTCATGTTGCAGGCACAGGGATAAAAATGTCAGTTTTTTATTTGATTGAATTAGGGAAAACAGCCGATTTTAGTATGACTTTCAAGTCATGGAATAATATTTTTGAAAAAATGAAAATTTTCCCATAAAATTTTTCTCTCGGTTCGTATATTACACAGAAAAGGGAAAAGAAAACATGAATTCAAAGTTTTTTTAGGGAAATACAGAAGAAACAGGAGAATGATTATGAATAAAAATTTTATGAGAACAATCGGGGTTTTGGGTATGGTATCAATGCTTACGGGATGTACCGCACAAATTCCTCAGAATATCACCAATACGGTATTTGCAAAAGAAAACTTTTCACCGGCGAAGATAAGCAATGAATCGGAATGCTTAAGCAACAATGTTGATCCTTTGATGATCGAGAGAGCAGAATTCAGTGATTTTTCGGAAGAGCAGAAAGCGAGACTTTCGGATGCGGCTTTTGAACTTATCGGAACGATCTCTTCCGGACAGCAGGGAGAAAATATCTTGATCTCACCCTATTCAATTGACATGGCACTCGGAATGACAGAAAACGGAGCCGGCGGCGATACTCTTTCACAGATGGAAGAAACTGTAAACGGCGGCATTTCAAGAGGAGAGATGGATTCCATAATGAACCGCCTGACACAGGAACTTGAAGCGAGCGAAGATGTTACCTGGAATGTCGGAAATTCGATCTGGTTTAAAGATGACGGAAAATGGAGAATAAAAGATAAATTCCTTACGGAAGTTGTTTCGTATTATAACCCTGAACTTTATAAAGCGCCCTTTAACGAGCAGACCAAAGATGATATCAATTCATGGGTTAATAACAAAACAAAAGGAATGATTCCCGAAATTCTGCAGGAAATTCCGGCAGATGCGGTTATGTATCTTATTAATGCAATTGCTTTTGACGGCGAATGGCAGGTTGAATACGAGGATGATGACATTCTGGAAAACAGAACATTCGTCAATGCCGATAACAGCGAATCAGAAGTAACAATGCTTTACAGTCAGGAAAACAGATATTTCACTCTGGGCGAAGGTCAGGGATTCATCAAACCTTATAAGGGCGGAGAATTTTCATTCGTCGGTATTTTACCAGATGAAGGAGTAAGTCCCGAAGAATACTTAAGCAAAATCGCTGCATCTGATGAAGATTTTTCAAAAGCTGTTCGCGAAGCACAGTACACAGATGTAAGAGTGACCATTCCTGAATTTTCAATGGATTATTCGGTAAAACTTCATGATATTTATATGGACATGGGAATGGATGTTCCTTTTGATGAGGAAAAGGCTGATTTCTTTGACATGCTCGAAACAACAACCGGCCAGCCTTACGAAGTATGGATCGGAAAAATACTTCACAAGACACATATCGAATTAGACCGCAAGGGCACAAGAGCAGCAGCTGTTACACTTGTTGAAATGGATGCCAAATGTACGGCAGCCGAAATGCCCGAACAGTATTACGTAATAAATCTGGACAGACCTTTTGTATATGCGATCGTTGAAAACGAAACAGGTCTTCCTGTCTTTCTGGGATGCCAGAACACTATGAATTGACAACCTCCAAACATCTTACACCCCTTTCTACATTTCCCGGGAATTTCCGTTAACTCTGTTCCCGGGAGGCGTTGGGAACGTTCGGGTATGACCGTATTTCGGTTTGCCTTAGAACGTTCCCTTTGTCATTTTGGTATGATATAATAATAAATCGGGCATTATTTTGTGAAACGCATAAAGTGGGAATTAATTTATTTTACAGATAGATTTTCGGAAATGAGGAAAAAATGCGGGACGAAAAACCAAGCGTAATCGGAAAAACTTTTTTTCTCGGAATAATACTTACAATCATTGGATTTGCCGTTTTCTTCGGATTCAGGGAAGGCGGCGTGCTTCCTGAGGACA
>JAIKXN010000101.1 GCA_024684055.1 Lachnospiraceae bacterium
TTCTACCGGGGCAATTATTCCATTCAGAATAGTAATTGAAAGTAACTTTGCGAATGGATACAAAACGGTTGAGGTTTTTAGAAAAGAATATTTCAAAGATGAAAATAATAAAGAATATGAAAAAACATCGATTCTTAATTCAAATATGTGGAAAGTAAAAGAAAGCTAACGCAAGTCCGATCACTTCAAAATGGTGGTCGGATTTTTATATGTCTAAATGTCTATGTCGCCTGGCGGTTGACCAAATGATTTCAAAAACAATGTATCCTATGAATGTAAGATAAAGAAAACGACTGGATTTTATCGAATTTTTGGAGCTGAACGGTTATAATTTAGATAAGGATGAAAATCGTTCCAAAGAAACAATTGCAGAAGGCGTTCTTCCAATCGTTGCAGATCCTGCAAATAAAGAATTCCGCATGATGGGTAATATTACCTGTGCGGCTTGTGCAGCGCAACAGAAGCTGTTAATAAGCAGGGAAGAATTCTGTAAAAGATATATGAATTGATAAAAGATGGAGGGTCAAAGATGGCAGATTTTAAAGTTGAGAAGATTTATTTTGATATGGACGGTGTTCTGGCAGATTTTGAAAGAGGCGTAAAGGAACTTTGTCACTTAACTCCGCCCGATCAAAACTCCAAAGTTCACAAGCCGGGCGAAGACGATGAGATGTGGGCGAGAATCAAAGAAATAGGGAATTTTTATGATCGACTCGAACTTATGCCGGGTGCTAAAGAAATGTTTGATTTGGTATATAACAAATATAAAGATAAATGCGAGATTCTGACAGGAATTCCAAAGGAAAATCGAGGAATAGTTACTGCCGGAGAAGATAAGAAGAAATGGGTTAAGAGACTTTTATCCGAAGATATCGAAGTTCAAATAGTATATCGTGAAGATAAGCGTTTGCGTGCGGAAAACCCTGGATGCATTCTTATAGATGACATGGAAAAGAACATAAAGGAATGGGAAGTTAAAGGAACCGGCATACTGAATGTTAACGCGTATGATACAATCCGCCGCCTTATGGAACTTGGAATACTGGATTACGATGAAAAGTATTTTCGTTAAAGTTTTGGACCGGGGAATGAAAGAGTCTCCGGAAGAGATCAAAAAAATATTGTCTGAGTACATCGCAAGACTTGGAGTTTTGAAAGGGCACTGAAACAGACATCAGACTGCGGGAGGACTGCACCGCTGAAATAACAGCTTGTAAAAAGATGAGTCTCCGGTGATGGAACAAGTACGCCGGATTGTGAAATACAAGGAAAGAAACAACATGAATAAATGCAAAAAGATAATTAATTCAAATATTATATTAAGCTGGTTCGAAACCGGCATTGGTTTTTTGTACCTGGCGGTCATCCAAATATGCTGCTTCAGGTCGTTGTGGGAAGTCATGAATCAGGAGGTCGGCCCGCTTGCAGCCTTAATATTTTCTCCTTTTTTGCTGCTTATTCATGTTTGTCTGTCGGCAATACCGATATTTCTTATGGTAGCAGACAATATATTTCAAAGCAGAATCATTACCGGAAAGTGTAAAAATGAGGTTATTGATTCCGATTTGTATGAAAAAATCCATGGCAGATATGTAAAATGTCATCTGATTGCTGTTATGGCAGGGGCGCTTTTCTTTTTTCTGGCATTGGGAGAGGAATATCGCAGCGCTCTGGCAGCATATTCGATATATTATGTCATTGAAGTAATCTTTTTAATAATCAATGGTGTAATAAAAGCCTGTCAAAGAAATCAATGGAGAGATTTTTCTTTTTCCGACATAAAAGAGGTTTGCAACATTTCGACTGTCGGCGCGTGGGTAATGAGCATAGTCTCTTTGATCATGAGTATTGTTTCTTTGGCGATTTCGATAGCATATTATAATTCAATGTCCGGCGTAACCTTATGGAGAATATCTCCTGCGATATTATTTTTCGGACTTTTTCTCTTCGTTCCGGCAATGGTTCTGGAAATGAATATTTTTGCTTTGGATTTAAAAGGCAAAGACGTTCACCGGATTTTATCCGTAATTGCACTTGTAATTGGAATAATTGCATTCTTTTCTGCATTTCCGTGTTATTTGATACTTGGAAACAGGTTTTGTAATTATATTATCGATCAAAGTGTGCTAACCAGAGATGAAGGCTGGCTTTATGCGGTTGAACAAAAATATAATGAAAAGTTTTATTTGGAAAGCGGATATTATCATCCGGAAAATTATCCGAATGTTTTAATCTCAAGTATTTATGATGAAGCCACTTCTCAATCGAGTACATCATATAGAACCGGTTATGTTGAACAGCAAATAGAAGAGGTTTTGTCTGACGAATTACAGGAGTTTTTCCCGGGAGCTTATGTAGTTGTTTATACGGATGACCCTCCGTACAATAATTTAAAATGGAGTAATACAGATGATGATTTCAGAGGAAAAACTCTGAAAGAAAATTTAAAATACATAGAAGAAGGAAGTTGTTGTGATGTTGTTATCTTCATTAACAGAGATGAAGGAACAAGGAAAATGTATGACGAGGAATATGATTATTTCACTACTCAGTTAGATGAAAGAATTAAAAACCACGAGATGGTTGAATTGTCGGTACATATTTTTATGCTTGATTCACAACAATTTGAATACGCAAAGACATTTGAAAACCCCAGCTGCTATTCTATGTGGGACAGATCTGAATGGGGCGAATATGAAAGTTCTGATTTGGAGACCGGATATAAAGGGAATCCTCCAAACATGTATGTATGTTTAATAAAAGATAAGCCCGCTTATGAAGCATTAAACCGTGATGTTTATGTAAGGAGCAGAAAATTGCTTGAACGCGATTGGTAATGGCAGGTCAATTTCTTCCAAATGAAAACTATGTTCCGCGCAGATTTGAGTAAATATGCAGACAGTATCTTATCAGATAAAATAAATTGGGAAACATTACTCCGATGATAGAGAAGACAGGAAAAGAATATGTTAAATCGCATATTTAATTAAAGTTATAA
>JAIKXN010000094.1 GCA_024684055.1 Lachnospiraceae bacterium
ACCCACAACGCTTCCGTAATGAACGGGAATTGCGATTTCAGGTCTTATGGTATTAACCAGATCTGCTGCCTTGTGCGCATCCATTGTGTATGTACCTCCGATGGGTACCATGGCGATATCGCATTTAACAGCCTTTGCTTCCTGTGTCGCATCCGTATCGCCTGCGATGTAGATTCGCTGTCCGTCAACGTGAAGAATATATCCGACCCACTCATTTCCCTTCGGATGGAAGGGCTTCAAGATATTATAGGCACGTACCGTCTCAAATTCAAGTCCGTCTATGTCATGATATACACCGGGCTTAACGGTTACGACAGAGTCCAAAAGATTTGAAAGTTCTTCTGCCTTTTTCTGCATCTTTTCGGGAACTATCATTATCGTCTTTGCATTCGCAACCTTCGCAATGTCTTCCGGCGAAAAATGATCGTAATGATCGTGAGTAATGAATATAAAAGATGCATCTTTGGGTTCTTCATCCATCTCAAAAGGATCGATGTAAATGATATGTCTTCCGTCTTTTATCCTTATACTGTTCTGTTTGAATACTTCTATATTTTCTGTCATGTTTTCCTCCGTATTTGACGGTCGGGATATTTAAACTGCGCGATTTATCATACAGTTACGGCTGCTCAAAAGTCAGGACCAACACCGGATTCCCAATCATTTTCTCAAACCGGTCTGCTCTTTTGACTTTGGATCATCATCGAAAAAAGCATTGCAAAAACCATCTGTCTTAAATTAATTACAGGAGCTTCCTGCCCGATGCGGCTTCAAAATTGTATTTAACGATTCCAAGATCAAGCTTTGTCATGGCTCCGCTTTTGTTTATAATCTTTGCCTCATCACCTTCGAGCGTGATAACGAACTTTTGCTGATTGAGTGCGGTGGGGGCTTTGAGTGCTCCGTCCACACCTGCTTTAAACCAGTCCGGTGCCGAAGACAGATCGGCTTTGCAGAGTCTCTCAAGAGGTTTGTTCTTATGATCCTTCCCCTGATTCTCACCATATCCGATCGCTATGACACATACCAGTTTTTCATCACTTTTGATTTCGGCTTTGCACTTTTTCTTCCCGAATGTACCTGCCACCCAGCACGTATTAAGCCCTAATATCTGCGCTTCAAGAACGATTTTTTCCCCGTAATATCCGGCCGTTTCCTCAAGTTTCGCCATATCCTTTTTTCCGATAAGCGCAATATAATTAACAGCCTTGGAAAACTTGCCGTAATGCGCGAGAAAAACATCAAAACATTCCGGATCGTTCACTATAAGCTGAATGTTAAGACCGCTTTCTTCGTTGCATGCAGCTATAAGTGTTCTCAGTTCCGAAACTTTGCTTTCCTCAATCGGTGTATCTTTGTACTGTCTTACAGAATGTCTTGCATCTATTGCTTCTTTTATTGTCATAGTCTGCTCCCGATCTATCAGTCTTTTAAAGGGATTCCGTTGGCATCCGTCGGTATTGCGCCGGCGATAATCATGATTCCTTCAACAAGGCCCCAGATCTGAACTCCCAAAGGAATAAAGTAAAGTGCATAACCAATAAACATGGTAAAAGCACCAATAACTATTAATGTCAAAGGAATTGAAACGATAACTATTATGGTTCCGAGAACAATACTTCCGCCTGTAAGCGCAACCTGCCAGATTGCTTTGTTCTTATATCCAAGATAAAAATTGTGTATTCCCAGACTTCCCAAAAAAATACCCAACAAACCCGCTACTACTTTTGATTTTCTTTCTTCTTCCATTTTGGTTCCTCCTGTTGTTTACTCTTAATATTTTTCACTTTATTATACTTATTCTTTATTTCTTAGTCCAGTTTTGATATCGGAACAACACTACTGGAATCCCATCGACTATATCCCTCAGGAGGCACATCCTTAAAGAAAGATTTAAATACTTCCATCGCTGTTTCGTATTCTGAAGAAGAATATGCACACAATAATACATTCAGATTATATGTTGGATTTTCTTCAGAAAACTTTTTATATGCTCTACAACACTGTTTTGTAGACTCGGCTGCAGGATTTGGTAAATTCCCTCCGAATATACCAGCACTAATTAATGGAAAAGAAATACTATGATATCCATTTTCTTTTAAAACAATCAAGGAATTATAATATGCTTCATACAATTCTTTGAAAGCTTTTGGCGTTACAGAAAAATCTGGTCCTACAGCATGAATAATTGCTTTTGCATTTTTTATTCCGAATGAAGGAGTAATTACAGCCTCGCCATCCTTTATTGGAGTTTTATATTGTTTACAAGCATTTGTTAATGCGTCAACTCCCGCTTTCGAAAAAATTACTCCAGCAATTCCACCTCCATTCAACAAATATTTATTAGCCGCATTAACAACAGCATCTACTTCTTGTTTTGCACACGAATCATTAATTAATTCAAACCTCATATCATAACCCTCCTCATACGACAAACTAAATTAACATAATTTATAAAGATCCAAATCGAATTTATAAAAATAAACTCTGGAAAATATTTTTTATTGAAATCCCAAATCCACCAAAATATACACTTCTATCAGATACTATAAAATCACCATTATCTAGAAAAAACAGTATTTATAGTAATAAGAACATTTAAT
>JAIKXN010000237.1 GCA_024684055.1 Lachnospiraceae bacterium
AGAACAATTTATTTTATTATGCTACTAAAGAATTATCACAAGATGCATTTATATGTTGGTTGTGCTCATTTGCTTTAGAGGATGCAAATAAAAGCGATTTGGAACTTGTTAATTGCGCCAAAAATTTAATATATGAATTTATGAAGAGGGGTTTAGAAACGAATGAAATAAATGTGGATGAAATAAAACTTCTTAGCATTTCAAAACAGGATAATAATATTGATGTGTTACTAACCGTATTCTATAAGGAAAAGGCATATAAAATTATTATTGAAGATAAAACACATACTTCTGAACATGATGACCAATTGATTAGATATAAGAAATATTTAGAAGATAAATGCGACCAAGTGATAGGAATATATTTTAAAACCGGATTTCAATCGAATTTGAAAAATGTTGAAGATGCAAATTATAAATTATTTGATAGAAAAGACATTATTAACTGCTTGGAAAATTGTAAAACTAATAATTCAATTTTGTTAGACTATAGGGAATATTGGAAAGATTTTGATAACTTTTCCCAGAGTTATAAAGAAAAATCATTTAATGAGTGGTCTAATCGGCAGCAAGTTAATGGTTTTTATGACGAAATGCAGAGTGTATTAGCGGAACAAGGTAATTGGGCGGGATATGGCTATGTAAGTAATAAATCTGGAGGATTCTGGGGACTTTGGTATGGACCGAGTGAGGATACGATTGTTCGAGATACATTCAAGGGAACGATTTACCTTCAAAGCGAAATGAAGTGGAACAATGAAACTTCAAGATATGATTTTAGAATTTGTACAAAACTTGAGGAAAAGTCGGAAGAAAAATCAGATGAAAGATTGTCTAAACTTAGAGATTTGATATTGGAGGTTCAAAAGGAACATAACTTTATAAGACCAAATCGAATTCGATGGGGAGTGCATATGACTGTTGGAGAATATAATATAGACGAAAAAGTTATTTTGAATTATGAGAAATTAAAACAAACATTTTTGGAAGCAATGGATAAATATAAGGAAATGATGATAGATATAGACAATAAATTTGAAAAGGAATAATTATGTACGGCACCGGAAACAAGAAAATGTTAAATATGCTCATTCTCGAAATCCTTCGGGAATATACGGATGAGGATCATAGCCTGACACAGCAGGAGATAATAAAACTTTTAAAGCAGAATTATGGAATGGAATGTGATCGCCGTTCTGTTAGAAGCAACATTATCTCCTTAAAAGAAATGGGATACGATATTTCTACGGATAAAGGGAACAGACTTGTATCCAGAGAGTTTGACGATGCGGAACTTCGCCTTTTGATAGATGGTGTTTTTACTTCGGGAGCCATTACGGATAAAGAGGCCCATAAGCTGGTTGGCAAACTTGAAAAGTTTTCAAATAAGTACTTTAAGTCACATGTGTCTTATATTCACAGCACATCCAGCGGAATGAATGCTGAGAACCAGAATGTCATGGATTCGATAGCGACTATTGATATGGCAATATCGAAAGGAAAGAAGATCGCTTTCTCATATCTTCAGTATGGAATTGATTTCAAACTTCATCCGAAGAGAGACATCAGATATGTTGTTAATCCGTATCAGATGATAAACAACAAGGGAAAATACTATCTAATCGGTAATTATGAAGGCCATGACAATGTTTCGCATTACAGGCTCGACAGAATTACAAATGTAGAGATTTTAGAAGAAAACAGAAAGCCCATGAAGAGCGTTAAAGGCCTCGAAAAAGGATTCAATATCCAAGAGTATATTTCTGAGCGTGTTTATATGTTTTCCGGTGAAAGCGAACGATTCAAAATTCGTACAAACGAAATTATGATGGATGCACTTGTCGACAGTTTCGGAAAGGGTTTCAGAGTTGAACTGGGAGAAGACAGTGATATCATTGTTACTCTTAAGTGTAATCCGAACGCATTTTTTTTCTGGACTATGCAATACGGAAACAGTGTTGAAGTTTTAGAACCTCAGAGTATGCGAGATCGCATAAAGGAAGAATCCATGAAGGTATATAAAAAGTATAAATAACTCGGTTTATCTAAAAGGAATTAATATGAGCGACGATAAAAACATTAGGGTGAGAATTCAAAGAGGAGCATCACAGATTGGTGGTGTTTGCACAGAGGTTTTTACAGATCAGACAAGAATATTCTTTGATTTCGGAACACCTTTAGAAGGCGAAGGAAATCAGGATAAACTTGAGATAGAAGGTTTAACAAAAGGTAAAGCAAATACAGATGCGGTTTTCCTGACACATTATCATGGTGACCATGTCGGCGAAGTACCCGGGATCCTCCCTGAAATACCCGTGTATATGCACAAAACTGCCAGAAGAATTCTTCAGGCACAACAGGAACATAAGGTTGGTATCGGTGAGATTGTTTGGGCAAAAGATGTAAAGGATCTATCTGTAGATAAACCGAAAATAATAAAGGATTTGAAGATAACTCCTTTGGCTTCCGATCATTCTGCCTGTGATTCTTTGATGTATCTGGTTGAGGGCTACGGAAAGAGAATTCTTATTACCGGAGATTACAGATTGCATGGTTTCTATAGCGACAGGGTTAGAAAGACTTTTGAGAATATCGGACATATTAATCTCATGATAACAGAGGGTACCAATCTTGATCGAAATTCTAAGTTTAACCATGATGAGAAATGGGTTACAGAAGAGTTCAAAAAGGTTATAAAAAAGTATAAATATGTTTTTCTTTTCACATCGTCTTCAAACATAGACAGAATAGCTGCTTTCTCCAGATGTGTTCCTACCGGCCAATACGTTATTGCAGATGAATATCAGCAGAAAATACAACGTATTGCCGATGAAAATCGCGAAGAAGAATTCAAATCAAATAAGGTATTGTACTATAGCAATTATCTTAAAGCGAAGTTTGAAGAGCAAGGCGGTGGAATGGTTGTCAGATCCGGTGATATGTTCAGGGATATTGTAAGATATTTCTCCGATAAATATCCTGATAAGACCTGCTTGATTTATTCGATGTGGCAAGGTTATGAAGAAAAGTTTACACCTGTTAGAGAGATGCTTGCGTGTTGTAAGAACGTTGAGAGAATACATGTTTCAGGACATGTAACTAAAGAGGATTTAGAAGAAGTAATAAGTACGGTTAGACCGGAGAAGGTGATTGTGCATCATACATCTGGGGGCGGAGAGGAAGGTCTATTGATATTACCGATTGGAACACAAAGAGAAAAAACCAAAGATGGTGAAGAGGTATGTTTATAGATTGACTTAGAGCAAACTGAAAAAAGGAGGATGTAATATGAAGGAAACAGTAGAATCTTTAAAAAGAAAATTAAAAGAAAAAGATTATATTATTTTTCTATATAGATGGCTTTATGAGTGCGATCTTTCATGGGATGCATCTGAAGAAATGTGTGACTTTTTGTTGGATAATATTGATGAATTAGAAAAACATATTCCAATGCTGACGTATGCTGGAACGGATAACAGTACGGAAAAAGGCTGGAAGCTGAAACAATATCGAAACGATAGTAGGGATGGATTTACTTTAAATGCCCAAAAAGATGAAATCTTTGAAAAAAAAGGAAAACACAGAAGAGAAGAAAACTATCTTGCTATGGAAATATTTCGGATGGGGCGACCTGAAGAAGGTGACTTAAAATCTCCTAAACGAATAGACAATTTAGGCTATATTTTAGATTATGAGATGCCTATTGGAGGTACTAAAAGTTTTTTGACTATGAATATGGGTGAAAATTGCAAATTCGATAAAGAAAAAAATGGCTATAAATATGGAATAATAGATCCTAATAAGACTGGAGATAAATTAGAAGACAGATTGTTTACCCCTGGGAAATGTGATTTAATAGCATACGATAATAAACAATTTACTATACTTGAATTAAAGACAAAAAATAATAAGGAACCTATGCTTAGAGCTGTTATGGAGGCATATACTTATATAAAACTTTTAGATAAGGAAAAGGCGTCAAACTCCTTTA
>JAIKXN010000245.1 GCA_024684055.1 Lachnospiraceae bacterium
AAAAGGAGACTCAGTTATGTTAGGAAATTGCCTGGAAAATGTTCGTAAAAATGTACCTTTGGTACACAACATCACAAATTACGTTACCGTTAATGATGTCGCAAATGTTTTGCTCGCCTGCGGAGGAAGCCCGATCATGTCGGATGAACCCGAAGATGTTGAAGACATTACATCAATATGCGGAAGTCTTAATATCAATATCGGCACTCTTAATCAAAGCAGTATAAAAGGTATGTTTCTTGCCGGCAAAAAAGCAAATGAATTAAATCATCCCGTACTTCTCGATCCCGTCGGAGCAGGCGCTTCCGCCCTTCGTACCAATACAGCGGTTAAACTTATGGACGAGATCAAGTTCACCGTGATCAGAGGAAATATTTCGGAAATAAAGACTCTTGCACTCGGAAGCGGAACCACAAAAGGTGTTGATGCGGATGTTGCCGATGCCGTAACCGATGCAAATCTTGATGCAGCCGTAAAATTCGTCAAGGACTTTGCTTCAAAAACAGGTTCGGTCATTGCAATAACAGGCGCCATCGACCTTGTTGGCGATTCCGAAAAATGCTATGTAATCAGAAACGGTCGTCCCGAAATGGGCAAAATTACGGGAACCGGATGCCAGCTTTCAGGAATGATGAGCGCATTTATCTCGGCTAATCCCGACAACACTCTTGAAGCAGCCGCAGCAGCTGTCTGCACAATGGGACTTGCCGGCGAAATCGGATGGAAAAACATGCAGCCCGGTGACGGAAATTCAACTTACAGAAACCGGATCATTGATGCCATTTTCAACATGGACGCCGAGACTCTTAACAAGGGGGCAAAATATGAAGTGCGATAAAAAAGATTTACTTTTGTATGCCGTAACCGACCGTCACTGGCTGGACGGCAGAAAACTTACAGATGTCGTAAAAGAAAGTCTCGACGGCGGTGTTACTTTCGTTCAGCTTCGGGAAAAAACGCTCGAAGATGAAAAATTTCTCGAGGAAGCAAAAGAACTCAAAAAACTCTGCAAAAATTACAATGTTCCTTTCGTGATCAACGACAATGTTGATATTGCGATCGCCATGGATGCCGACGGAGTTCACGTCGGACAAAGCGATATGGAAGCCGGCGACGTTCGTGCCAAGCTCGGTCCGGACAAAATAATCGGTGTATCCGCCGAAAACGTGGAACAGGCTGTTCTTGCAGAAAAAAGAGGTGCTGACTACCTCGGCGTCGGTGCAGTTTTCCCCACGGGTTCCAAAGACGACGCAGCGGATGTTTCATACGAAACCCTGAAGGCGATCTGTGAAGCGGTATCAATCCCCGTAATCGCAATCGGTGGGATCAACGAAGGAAATGTAAGTAAACTTGCAGGAAGCGGTATCGTCGGCGTAGCTGTAATAAGTGCCATTTACGCTGCAAAAGATATTAAAAAAGCAACCGAAGATTTGAAAGCCGAAACATTACGTACGGTTGAAGCAAACTGAAATTAGTAAAAAAGAGAAAAACCAAAATGATCAAAGGCGCAATATTTGATATAGACGGAGTACTGCTCGATTCCATGGGCATCTGGGATGACCTTGGCGCAAGGTATTTGCAAAGCATCGGCAAAATCCCCGAAGAAGGACTGAACAAAATACTTTTTTCCATGAGCATGGAACAGGGTGCGGATTATCTCAATGAGCATTATTCGCTAAATAAACAGACTGACGAAATAGTCAAAGGCATAGGCGGAATGCTTGAAACTTTTTATTTCGACGAAGTACTCTCCAAATCAGGCTCAAAAGAACTGTTGGAATTTCTTAAAGAAAAAAACATAAAGATTACTGCCGCCACTTCAAGTCCGAGAGAACATGTCGAAAAAGCTTTATCAAGAAACGGACTTATCGGATTCTTTGATAAAATTTTTACAACAAGCGAGGTAGGCATCAGCAAACATTCTCCCGACATTTATGATCTTGCAGCGGATTTTATGGGAACGAAACCTGAAGAAACATTTGTTTTAGAAGATTCTCTTTATGCTCTTAAAACCGCCAAAAATGCGGGTTATGTGAGTATCGGAATATTCGATTCCAAAGGCGAAAGCAATCAGGATGAACTTTCGAAAACGGCAGATCTTTATCTGACAGATCTGAAGGACTTTCTGAAGTATTATGAACAATTTCTCATAAATACATAAATTCAAAATTATATTAACTTTCCTTTTTGCATTTATTCAATACGAATCGACGGTTTTCGAACTTTCGGGCAGACCTTGAATCTCAAATGCGAAACTGTGAAATTAATAAGCGGTATATCGGGGGCACCACCTTATATCGCTATAAAAAATTAATGCTTAAAAAATTCTAAGAAAGAAGGTAACAACCATGAACACAGCATTAACGATCGCCGGAAGCGATTCCAGCGGAGGCGCCGGTATACAGGCAGATATCAAGACCATGACGGCTAACGGCGTTTATGCCATGTCAGCAATCACGGCTTTAACTGCGCAGAATACTACCGGCGTTAAAGGAATAATGGAGGTGACGCCGGAATTTTTATCCCTGCAGCTCGAAGCAATATTTACGGATATCTATCCCGATGCCATCAAAACAGGAATGGTATCATCCGGTGAACTCATCAAAACAATTTCCGCCACGCTTAAAAAGTACAACGCGAAAAACATAGTTGTCGATCCCGTAATGGTGGCAACAAGCGGAGCCAAACTCATAAGTGATGAAGCAATCGAAACATTAAAAAGCGAGCTTCTTCCGCTGGCAACAGTCATCACACCCAACATTCCCGAAGCAGAGGTTCTGTCGGAAATGAAAATCCAAAACGAAGAAGACATGATCGCGGCAGCGAAACTCATTTACGAAAAATACAACTGCAATGTTCTCTTAAAAGGCGGGCATCAGATCAATGATGCCAACGATCTTCTTTATCGCGACGGCGGATATATCTGGTTTAAGGGAAAAAGAATCGACAATCCCAACACCCACGGAACGGGCTGTACGCTTTCAAGTGCCATCGCATCCAACCTGGCCAAAGGCCAGAGCCTTGACGATGCGGTAAAGAATGCCAAAAATTATATATCCGGAGCGCTTGCCGCAATGCTCGATCTCGGCAAAGGAAGCGGTCCGCTGGCACACTGCTACACATTGATTTAATTTATGCTTAATACCAGCATCTTAAAATTCCCAACTGCTTAATAAAAGAGTGGTCGGGCTTTACATGCTTTATCACGGCTGAAAAAGATGTCTGAAAATACTTACACAAGGAGAGTACAAAATGGAAAAACAAAAATTTGACGGATATGCAGATAAATATGATGAGTGGTTCATGAAAAACGACAAACTCTTCACAAGCGAATTAAGACTTTTCGAAAAAGTTCTCGGAGATATTTCCGGTAAGAAGCTTTTGTCTGTCGGATGCGGAAGCGGATTGTTCGAAAGTTATATCGACAGCTCCAACATCGAAGGGGTCGAACCCTCCGAAGATATGGCGGAAATCGCAAAGAAAAGAGGAATCAACGTAATCAAAATCGGTCTTATCGAAGATGTCGATCTGCCCGATGAAAAATATGATATCATTTATTTTAACGGAAGCTCCAGTTACATGGAAGATCTGTCGCCTGTATACAGCAAATGTCTTCGTGCTCTTAAAGCAAACGGCAGACTTATTCTTCTCGATGTTCCCAAAGAAAGCGCTTTCGGATTCATGTATCTTTTAGGCAAAAGCCTCAACACATACGATCATGAATATCTTAAAGACGCAATGCCCGAACTTCCCTATCCTCTCGCACTTGCATCCTCGGGTGTATGGCATACGACTGAGGAAAAGATTAACGTTTTGAAAAACCTCGGCATCAGCAGATTCTCATATTATCAGACTCTTGTAAAAAATCCTCTCTATACCAACGAGGAACCCGAAGAAGTTATCGAGGGCTACAAGAGCGGCGGATATGTAGCAATAATTGCCGAGAAAAACTAACGGAGAAAAAACATGAAACTGTCTGAAATTCTTTTTGCAAACAACCAGAAACTCTGGGACGAGGCATGCGAAAAAGATTTTGTCGTTCAGATGGCAAAAGGAACTTTGAGCAACGATCGTTTCAAAAAATACATGGTTCAGGATTATCTTTATTTGAAAGAATACATTGAGATTCTCAAGATGATAAAATCATATTCCGACAGCGACGAACTTACTGAATTTATTAATTCGGCCATTACAGGAACCGGAAATGAACTAAACAGAGTCCATATTCCGAACATGAAAAAAATCGGAATCTCCGATAATGAAATCAAAGCCGCACATATGGAAGATGTTATTGCAGATTACGTTTCATACCAGAAATCATGTCTTAACGAAATGGGTCTTCTCGCCGGCTTAAGCGCACTCCTTCAGTGCTCATGGGTTTACGCATACATAAGCAAAAAAGATATCGAAAATTACGGAACACAAATAAGCACTTCCCTGTATAAAGACTGGTTTGAGGCATACACAAGTCAGAGCTATCTGGATACAAACCGCAAATGGATAGATATTCTCGACAAAATAAGCGAAAACAAAGATCCGGCCGAGATCAGCCGTATAAAAGAAATCTTTATTAAGTGTGCGGAATTCGAAAACAGATTCTGGGACAGTTTATAAAATCAAAAGCGCCTCAACTCATCTGAGATTGAAGCGCTTTATTTTTTTTCCTCTTATTTCTGAACAATTTCAGTTATTTTTCTGTCATTCATCTTCTTCAATGCTTTCAGAAACTTTAACTTTTAAAAGATCTTCAAACTTTTCGTCCAGTTCTTTTATAAGTTCATAATCCCTGTCAGAATATTTCTGATACTGCCCAAAACTGTAATACGCTCTTTTTTCACCGCCTACGGATGTATTGTCAAAAATGAATGTGTAACTCCATGAATGATAATCGGTGACAAAATCATCACTGTCTTTTCTGTCCTGAAGTCCGACTATTTCGCTTTCTCTGATGAACCTTTCAAAAGAAGCAGCTTCCTCATCGGTAACCGAATAAACCGTAACGACTGTCGGCAAATCAAATTCTTCCCTGTCCGTACATTCAACATACCAGCCGCTTTGATCATCATGACATAAAGTCATGTAATGATAACCTCCATTCATGTCTCCGTATCCCGGACTGTAATTGAACTCTTTAAACTCACCCAGCTGTATTTTTTTATCCTTTTTATTTGCAAAAAAGAATATGCCTAAAACAATCACAGCCGCTATCATCAGAAAAAATACAACCAATATAATTATCAAAATAATCAGTTTGGACGATTTCAATTTTT
>JAIKXN010000252.1 GCA_024684055.1 Lachnospiraceae bacterium
GTCAAAAAGAGAAGTACCCATAGTGGTTATAACCGGTTATTTGGGTTCAGGAAAAACAACTTTAATGCAGAATATTTTAAAACAGGAACAAAGGAAAATTGCTCTTATTGTAAACGATATGGGAAGTATCAATATAGACGCATCCATACTGAATAAAACCGGTAATAAGCTTTTGCAGATTGAAATGGTTGAGATGCAAAACGGATGTATATGTTGTACGCTTCGTGATGAATTTATGAAAGAAATCGAAAGATTGTCTTCAGATAAAAGTATTGAGGCAATTTTTGTGGAAGCATCCGGGATCAGTGAACCGTCGTCAATTGCAGGTGCTTTTGTGAACTACGAGGAAATGACACCGGAAACGAGAGTTTATCTTAAAAGCGTGGTATCTGTCGTCGATGTCGACAGGATTTATCGCGAGTTTTTGCATGATCTTATTTCCGATGATGAGGCGGAAGATGGAGATGTAATTAACCTTATTATGGACCAGATCGAGTTTTGTAATCTCCTGATTTTAAACAAAACAGATCTTCTTACCGAAGAGCAGCTCGAAGAAGTAAAGGAAGGGTTGAGAAACATTCAGCAGGAGGCTGAAATGGTAACCTGTACTCACGGTAATGTTGATCTTGATGTCATTCTCAATCGCGAAGACTTTGACTTTGACGAGGTTGAAGCATACAGTGCGGTTCAAAGGGCGCTTAACAACTGTGAACACGACGATGAAAAAGCCTGCGTGGATGAGTATGGAATTTCATCTTTCGTTTTTGAGGAAAAACGTCCTTTCAACAGAAAATCTTTTAATAATTTTGTGGATGACTATCCCGAAGTACTGATTCGAACAAAAGGATATATCTGGTTTTCGGACGATTGGAAACACATTCAGCTTTTTGAACAGGCAGGAAGAAACGCTTCCGTAACCGAACTGTCGGAGTGGGTCAGCGCCTGGCCGGATAATGAGCTTGAAGCTGTTGTGAGAGACTTTCCGGATATAAAAGACGATTGGGATGAAAAGTATGGCGACCGCTGCAATCAGGTGGTTTTCATTGGCAAAAACTATGAAAAGTCGGAAATTGTCAAGCGCCTTTACGATTGCATTGAAGATTAAAGAAAATCGTAAACTCAAATGAAAGATGGAGATAATAGATAAAAGTCGATTTACTGCCTGAAAATTGATATAATACAGGCAGTATTTTTATTGATGAATCAGAAGATTTTTTGGAAACACGAGATAGCGGAGATTATTATCTCGTGACTTTTGATTTCATTTGCAAAATATTCCGGGGTGGAAATTGAAGAGGAGAAGGAACATTGCATCTTTACATAAAGCAGAAATTATTTACCATACCGAATGAATTCGACATTTTGGACGAGAACGGAGAATGGAAGTATCGCGCGGAAGGTGAGGTCTTTACATTTGGTCAAAAACTGCATATAAAAGACAGGAAGTACAGGGAAGTAGGTTTTGTCGAGCAGAAACTTTTTAAATGGAGGCCTACCTTCAACGTTTATGCAAACGGTGAGCTGATAGGACAGATTGAGAAGCGTCTGGAACTGTTTAAGCATCGATACGAAGTGTACGGCAAGGACTGGACTGTTGAAGGCGATTTCCTGGCGCATGATTACTGCATTATGGAAGGCACGAAAATAATCGCTTCCATTCACAAAAAATGGATGAGCTGGGGAGACAGTTATGAACTCGATCTTTTGGACGGAGAGGATGAGATTGCCTTAATTGCAGTAATTCTTGCGATTGATACGGTAATGACATCGGAAGGAACGAATCATAATTACTAGGTTGCAATACGCTGCTTTTTTGTGTGAGAAACAAAAAACTCATACAACCTGCCTGGAAGGTTGTATGAGCGTTGAAAGGGATGAAAATGAAAAAATTTATACTGGTGAATTGTGGTGGTAAAAAATTGTTTTTGTTATTACAGTATTTATATTAATCTTAAAGTATGAACAATTTTTGACTAAACTATTTTATTTTTGTGAAATAATTGTATAAATTCTGCAAAATAAATTATTTGCCAAATGAAAAAATATATGTTAGTCTAAAAAAGGTGTGTGAATAAGCACATTTACAGGCCTCCTCGATGGAAACCGTTTAAATATGTTAATCTGAAAAACTTAAAATACAGAAAAGGTCATATCGGATAATCTTTTATTCGGTATGACTTTTTCATTTATACGGGAGATTTCGCTGTTGATTCTTTGTAAACAGACGAAAACCGCTAAATAAACGGTTTTCAACATCTGTACACTGCATTCGGGAGCCGTCAAGAGTTGTCTAATCAGGCAAATAGTTTTATAATTTAACATAGTTTGTTTTACAGAAATAAGTGATTTTTGAGAGGTTAAACGTGAACCGTATAAGGATATCACCTGTACAGATTATCCCGGTCAGCTTTCTTCTTGCGATAATTGTCGGAACGCTACTTTTACTTCTGCCGTTTTCGACTGCACCCGGAGAGCATACGGGATTTATAACGGCGTTGTTTACGGCAACCACATCAGTCTGCGTTACAGGTCTTGTCGTAGTTGATACATATGCGCACTGGAGCTTTTTCGGACAGTTAATAATCCTTCTGCTTGTCCAGGTCGGAGGACTTGGCGTTGTGGCAGTTGGCTCCATGTTCATGATCATGGGAAAAAAGAAATTTTCACTCGGCGCAAGGAAGCTTTTAAACGACTCGTTAAACGTTGAAAAAAACAGAGGACTTATCGTTTTTCTCATAAGGATCTTCAAAGGTGTATTTTTGGTAGAAGGAACGGGAGCGCTCCTTTACGCGATCAATTTCATACCGAGATACGGATTATTTAAAGGCTTATGGGCTTCGATCTTTCAGGCTGTTTCAGCTTTCTGCAATGCCGGAATGGATGTTGTGGGACCGAACAGCATGATCGAATTCAGGGATTCCGAATATCTCATGTTTGTAACGATGACGATTATAGTTCTCGGCGGTCTCGGTTTCGTTGTCTGGTTTGATATTATTGACGGGATTAAAGACGGAATAAAGAAGTATTTTTCGCCGCGACAGATTCTCACTCATTTGTCGGAGCATTCCAAACTTGTTCTGCTCATGACGGTTTCACTTCTGGCATTCGGAACGGTTGTTGTTTTCCTTGCGGAGTACAATAATCCGGACACCATCGGGAACATGAATCTCTGGGACAAGTTTTTAAACAGCCTTTTCCAGTCCGTAACATTTCGTACGGCAGGATTCGCTTCGGTGCCGCAGGACGGACTTACGGAGATTTCCTGTCTTGTCGGATACGTACTCATGTTTATCGGCGGTTCACCCGTAGGTACAGCGGGCGGTGTTAAAACGGTAACGGCATTTCTCGTACTTATGAATGCTTTTTCGTACGTGTTCGGACACAAGGAAAACATTGTTTTCAGGAAAAAAGTTTCCGAAGAAATGATGAGAAAAGCAGCCGCAGTTGTTTTCGTCAGCTTCATTGCAATATGCATCATGACGGTTTTGCTTTTATCAAGGGGCGGAATTACAATGACGGATGCTCTTTATGAAGTTGTAAGTGCGCTTGCGACTGTGGGACTTTCAAGAGGGCTTACGCCAAATCTTGATACTCTCGGAAGGGTCATCATTATAATTTCGATGTATCTTGGAAGAATCGGACCCATTTCCATGGCAATTTTCTTTAGCAAGGCGAAAGTCAAGGAAAACAGGATCGAACATTCGGAAGGAAAGTTTTACGTAGGATAAAATGGTCAGCCTTTTTGTAAAGGCGGGTGCGGAAGAAAAATATTGTCTGCTCTTTTTGGGAAGACAACT
>JAIKXN010000011.1 GCA_024684055.1 Lachnospiraceae bacterium
CCGTTTCGAACTTTTCAGATAAACTGCAGATTTCATCCATGGGTAAAGATATCAGTGTAGCCAAACAGGCATTAGCGTCAACTCCGGATATCAGGGAGGATTTGGTAAGTTCTATCAAGGAAAGAATTCAAAACGGAACTTATGAAGTAAGCGGAGAAGCGTTTGCAGAAAAGGTATTAGGCAATTATTATCAGACACTCGCTTAATCCAAATACTTCGTTTGTATTAAGCGAAGTGTTTGCCACCCGTGGCAAACACTTTTCTTTTAACCAATTTCGGGAACAGGACACACAGGAGGATGTTCAATGGCGAGCTTGATGGAGAATTTAATAGACATTTTAAATGAACAGTACGATGCGTATTCCGTTCTTGTGGAACTGTCCAGAAAGAAGACACCGATTATTGTTTCAGGAACGCTCGAAGAGCTGCAGGCGATTACCGACGAGGAACAGCAGGCGGTAAATGCTGTAAACGCAGTAGACAAGAAGCGACTGGAAATCATGGCTGACATAGCCAATGTTCTTAATCAGAACGAAAAAACACTTAAGCTTTCGGATCTGGTAAATCTTATAAACTCCAGACCTGAAGAACAGGCAAAACTTGAAGAAGCGAGAAAAAGACTTATCGCTGTCGGAAAGGATTTAAAAACAGTAAATGAAAGAAACAAAGAGCTTTTGGAAAACTCTCTTGAAATGATAGATTTCGATCTGAATCTTATTCAGGCGATGAAACAGGCTCCGCAGATGGCGAATTACAACAGGGGAGCGGTTTCCACGGGAGAAGTATACGGAACGAATCTTAAGGGATTTGACGCGAAACAGTAAAAGACTCTTTTTTGAAAATACTGACGGAGGGCAGAACTTATGCCGTTGATGGGAAGTTTTTATGTAGGCAATTCCGGTTTGCAGACAAGCCAGAACGCCTTGAATACAACAGCACATAATATTACTAACGCGGATACCAAAGGGTATGTGCGTCAGCAGGCGCTGATCGGCGACAAAGGTTATAACACGATATCGTTAAATCTTGCCGGAGTATCCAGCAGACAGACCGGTCTCGGCGTAACATATCAGGAAGTCCGTCAGGTCAGGGATGTTTTCCTTGATAACACGTACAGGGAAGAAAACGGCAGACTTTCATTTTATTCCACAGAATATGATGCCATAAGCGAAGTTGAAAACCTTCTCGGAGAAATGGACGGAGCAAGCTTTGAAGGCTCGATCAACGATCTCTGGGTATCCGTGCAGGAATTATCCAAAGACCCGAGTTCATCGGTTGTACAGGGCTTGTTCATGCAGAGAGCCTATGCATTCGTTAATGATGCGCAGGCAGTATATCAGGGATTATGCAATTATCAGGATAACGTAAACCTTGAGATTAAAAATACCGTCGACAAGATAAACGAGATCGGCCATAAAATCTGGGATATGAACGAACAGATCAGAAAGATCGAAAACGGCGGCATGGAACACGCCAACGATCTTAAGGACCAGAGAAACGAACTTCTCGACGAGCTTTCAGCCTACGCATCCATAGAATACAGCAATGATTCAATGGGAAACGTAATGGTTAAACTTGAGGGACATTCCTTCGTAAACGCAACCAGAGTAAACGAAATAGGTGCTCAGATTGAAGAAACCACCGGATTTTACGATGTATTCTGGAAAGATGCGGCAACCAGAGTGGCAGACGTTAACGGATATGAACATTACATAACCGATAATGCGATGCTTTTTGATAAAGAACAGGAAATTTCTTCCACACTTGATACCGATATAGGAAAACTCAAAGCACTTGTGATCACAAGAGGCGATCACAGAGCCAACTTCACCGATTGCGAAGGCGATGCTTACGACAAGATATCGAGTTCCATCGTTATGACGGTGCAGTCTGAGTTCGACAAACTTATTCATTCGGTAGTAAATGCCATTAACGGCACATTAAAAGAAGCATTTGACAACGGCGACGGAAATTACATGTCGGACGGAAACGGAAATGCGCTTCAGGTTTTCCACAGAAAAGTTTCGGATCCTGCTGTTGCCGAGGACTGGACCAAAACGGAAACACTTTTCAGCGTTTCGAACCTCGTTATGAATGAAGAGCTTATGCAGACGCCTTCAAAACTCAGTTTTGTAAAACCCGACGGGCAGGTGGATTATGCTACGGCCGACAAACTTAAAAATGTATTCGAAGACATGGATTATACGCTTAATCCCACAGCCAATACGAAACTTAACATCAAGAGTTTCTATGCGGCACTGGTTTCCCAGGTGGCTAATGACGGTTCGGTTATCAAAAACGTAAGAGATAACGAGCAGCTTACCGTGGACTCCACAGAAAGCGCAAGACAGCAGATCATCGGAGTTTCCACAGACGAGGAACTTAACAACATGATCAAATTCCAGAATGCATATAACGCAAACAGCCGTTATATCAACGTTATAAATGAGATGCTTGAGCATCTGTTAACATCACTTGCATAAAGTTTTCGTCACGGGATAATTTTACCCGGCTTTGTGCCGATAATATAATTATCCGAAACGGATACGGTAAAAGAAACGATTTAAAAGCAGTAAGAAGGAGAAAATATGGCTTCTCAATTTTTTGGCTTAAATATAGCATACAGCGGGCTTCTTGCATCCAATGCGGCCCTCAATACATCTGCCAACAATATAGCCAATGTGGAAACCGAAGGCTACAGCCGTCAGCAGGTTACTCAGAGTGCGGCGGAAGCACTTCGTTCTTATACTTCGTACGGATGTACCGGTGCAGGTGTTGATGTATCGAATATTGAACGTGTCCGTGATGAATTCTATGACAGAAAGTACTGGGACAACAATAAGTCATATGGCGAATTCACCAAGAAAGCATACTACATGAATCAGATTCAGGATTATTTTGTCGATGATGATTCTGTTAAAGGCTTCACGGCAGTATTCAATGATATGTATGCTTCTTTGCAGGAACTTCAGAAAAGTGCCGGCGATTCGACACTTAAATCACAGATGGTCGGATTTGCAAACAACCTGACATTTTATTTTAACGAAATGTCATCCAATTTAAGCAAGATTCAGGAAGACCTTAACGAAGAGATAAAAGTTAAAGTCAACGAAATAAATTCATATGCGGAAGAAATCGCTTCTCTTAACAAGCAGATCACCGTTATTGAACTTACCGGTGTTACCGCCAATGAATTAAGAGACCAGAGAACTCTTATTGTAGACAAACTGGCGCAGGTAGTTGATGTTGAGGTAAGCGAAACACCCATTACCGACGCCAACGACCCTACAAGAAAAACCGGCGCCAACCGTTACAGAGTAACGATTGCAGGCGGACAGACGCTTGTAGACATGAATGAGTATAATACTCTTTCGTGTGTGGCAAAAGAAACAGGAAATAAGGCATATCAGTCCGATCTTCCAGGACTTTACGATATTCAGTGGTCGAACGGTGCTGAATTCGGAATGTACAACGCATCGATGGGCGGTGAACTCGTAGGTCTTATCCAGATGAGAGACGGAAACAACGGAGAATTTTTCCACGGAACATCAAGTGCACTCAGGTTCGATAAGGACGGAAATGCATTTGTTACCGTAGCCGTTACCGAGGATTATCTTCTGGATATCAACAAATCAACTCTTAACAATTCCGGTGTTATCGATATCGCAAACACCGAATACAAATACAGTTCATGGTCTTATGATATTAACGCAAAGACATATACTTTCAAACTTGACAGTGCGGAGAATGTCGAAGAGATCACTCAGAAGAAAATGAACAAGGAAGTAAGGATCAATTCGAGCGTGCAGTATAAGGGAATTCCTTATTATCAGTCACAGCTCAATGAATGGGTAAGATCTTTTGCCAAGGCATTCAACGGAATTCTTACGGATGACGGTGCGGTTGATGAATACGGCGATCCCGGAACGATCCTTTTTACCGCAAATCTCGCAAATGCGACTCAGTCCAAGTTCAGAAACGAAGATTCCATAACGGGCATCATTACTTCCGAGTCCGACTGCTACAGACAGTTGACGGCAGCTAATTTCGGAATTTCGGAACTTCTTATAAAGAATCCCGACAGACTTTCCACGCGTACGATTTCATCCGACGGTCAGGACAAATATGATATTATCGAACGTCTTGTAGATATGCGTTCAAATGAGAAAGTAATGAGCTTCCGAGGCGGAAGTGCGGAAGATTTCCTTGAATCAATCCTGGCAGACGTTGCACTCAATACCGAAAGAGCCAAGACATTCAGCGAGAACGCCGAAGCAAAGGCATTAAGCGTTAACAATCAGCGTGAATCCATCTCGGGTGTTGACCGTGATGAAGAAGCAGTTAACCTTGTAAAATTTCAGCATGCATACAATCTTTCATCTAAAGTCATTCAGATTATGACCGAAATATATGATAGATTGATTCTGGAAACAGGCGTATAAGACAAGCTTATAAATTTTTGATGAAACGTTAAGTTCATCCGTGTTTTTGACGGAGGTTATATATGAGAGTTACCAACAAGATAATGCAGAACAACACTTTATACAATATCAACCAGAATAAAGTGGTTCAGGATCAGCTCCATACACAGATTACGACAAGAAAAAAGGTAACAAAGCCTTCAGACGATCCGGTTATTGCGATAAGAGCATTAAGACTCCGCAGTAATCTCAATCAGGTTTCCCAGTATTACGAGAGAAACATACCCGATGCAAATCAGTGGCTTACTCTTACCGAAACAGCGATAGATACAACTGTCGAAGTAATCTCCGGAATGATCGACGAATGCAGAAGAGCTGCGAAGGGAAGTCTTACAAACTCGGATAAAGATATTATCCTTGAAAGTCTCAAGCAGTTAAGAAGCGAAGTTTATGCCACAGGCGATTCGGACTATGCCGGAAGAACCATTTTTACCGGATACAGAACGGACATGAAACTTTCGTTCCAGGCTCCCGAGAATAAGAGCTTCACGATTACGGAACAGTTAAACAACAAAGCAGTGGATTCGTTTACGTACGTTAATACTGGAAACTTAAGAACCGTAAATGAATCAACATATACATCCAATGCGATCACAACGGAACAGGAGATTGTAAGTACTCAGGTAAACAGGATCAGACTTTCCTATGATAATCTTGAAAAAGGAACGGTCCCTGTTATAAACAAAACGATTTCCTATAATCCCGACGGGACACCGGTGCAGGCACCTTTGTTTACACCTACTGTAAGCTCCAAAGATGCCGATCCCGATCCTTACAGAGTTGTAAGTGACAAAGATTACGCAGGTTACGATTCCGATGCAGCGATCTTCATCCCCGAAACCGGTGAGATCCTGCTTGGTGAAAACGTATTCAATGATATTATGAAACTTGCTCCCGAGACGGAGATTACGGTTACTTATGAAAAAGCAAACTGGGTAACCGGCGATTTAAGGCCTGAACATTATTTTGCCTGCGAATCCGACGGCGTGAAATACAATGAGAGTTATCTCACGGAAAACGGAAAATCCGCAAAGCAGGTCATTTCCTATGATGTGGGCTTTAATCAGAAACTTGAAATAAATACAACGGCTGACGAGATTTTTACTCACGGAATAGGTCGAACAGTTGATGAGTTGATAAACTTGCTTGATAAAGTTTCTGATATTGACAATGTGGTTGCAAAACTTGAGTCAATGCAGGGAAACGGAGCATACAATCAGACACATGTTGAAAGAAAACTGAATGCGGCAAAGAAAGCACAGGCCTTCCTTAACGATACCATTCAGAGAACTTTTGAAAAAGGGATCACCGAATTCCAGAATCACCTCGAAGCGGCTAACACCGCACTTACCGCTGTAGGTAACAGAGGACTCAGACTTGAACTTGTCGAGAACAGATTAAATACACAGAAATCAAGTTTCGAACAGCTTACCAGCGAGAACGAAGATGCGGATCTTGAGGATCTTGCAATCAGATTAAAGAGTGCAAATCTTACATACGATGCGGCTCTGGCTGCAACGGGCAAGATGCTTAATACCTCACTTTTGAATTATTTATAATACCTCGCTACGAAATAGAAGCAATGGTGCTTTTATAATAGAACGCGTCGACATGAGGTCGACAGAAAGGTGGTAATAACATGATTATTAACACAAGATTATTTGGTGAAGTTGAGATTGATGATGATAAGAGCCTTACATTCCCCGGCGGAATCATCGGATTTCCCGATCTTCAGAACTTCGTTCTTGTTCATGACGAAGAAAAGAGCGATGGAGCTATCAGATGGCTTCAGTCCATCGAAGAACCCAATTTCGCAATGCCCGTAGTTGATCCTTTGATTTTCTTCCCTACCTACAATCCTCAGGTAGAAGAAGACCTTCTTAAGAAAATCGGAGAATTCAATGATAGCGATTTACTCGTGCTTGTAACGATTACCGTTCCTCACGATCTTACCAAGATGACGGTAAATCTCAAGGCTCCTTTTGTAATAAACACTGCTGCAAAGAAAGCCTGCCAGATCATTGTTGAAGACTACGAGATTAAGGTACCTATTTACGATCTCTTGCAAAAAGCTAAGGAAGTAGGTGATTAAGATGTTGGCATTGAGCAGAAAAAAGAATGAGGCAATTGTTATTAACAACAACATTGAAATTACTGTTCTCGAAGTTAAAGGCGAACAGGTAAAAATCGGAATCAGCGCACCTAAGGAGGTTCCGGTATACAGAAAAGAAGTATATCTCCAGATTCAGGAATCCAACCAGGAATCAACAAACGCTTCCGGTATCGAAGCATTAAAAGGTTTGTTGTAAGATGTTGTGTGCTGTACAACATTTCGAATAATCCCGGAGGGCGAAAGCCTTCCGGGAATTTTTTTAAAAAATTTCAAAAAAAATTAAAGTTATCATTAATCCTTCCGATATAACAAATAGGAAAACTATATTTCCCTCTATTTGCGACCCCAAAAACACGGAGGGAAGCTTGTAACCATAGATAATGCAGTGAATGCGCGAATCAATCACACGGAGGTGATAATTATGATTGAACCGTTAGGAAGTGTAACTGTCCTGCAGGCAGAACCATACAAACAGCAGGTACAGCCTACTCAGCAACCGGTTGAAGCGGCCACGGAAGGAGCAAAGACAGAATCTCAGCCTTTGGTGGATGCAACGACCAAGGCAGTGGAAACAACAGAAGAGAAATTAAATGAAGGCTTGCAACAGCAGCTCAACAACCAGGAAGAACTCAACAATGAGCAGCTTCGTAAGGCTGTCGAGGATGTCAATAAGAAGATCATCACCAACCAGAATTCCGAGCTTCAGTTCGGTATTCATGAAGGTACACATCGAGTAACGATTAAGGTTATTGACAGACAGTCCAAAAAGGTTATTAAGGAGCTTCCGCCCGAGAAAACCCTTGACATGATTGCCAAGGCTTGGGAACTTGCGGGCATTATGGTTGACGAAAGAAGATAAGGAGGAAATCATATGGCTTCTAATAAAATAAGAATGTCCGGAATGGTTTCCGGAATGGATACAGAGAGCTTAATTACAGCTCTTACAAGTTCAAAGAAGACTAAAGTCGATAATGCTAAAGGCGAGCAGAAGAAACTCAGCTGGAAGCAGGATGCATGGAAGAGCATGAACAGCAAGATTTATGGTCTCTTTTCAGGCAAACTTACAGCTATGCGTTTCAGTACCGCTTATAATAAGAAAGTTACCACATCTTCCAGCTCGGCAATAAGCGTTGTGGCAGGTGAGGATGCAGCTGAAGGTACCATGAGCGCAAAGGTTAATGCTCTTGCAAAAGCAGGATACATTACAGGTGCTGAAATCAAAGCGGCTGACGGAAGCAAGGTTACTCAGGATACCAAGGTTACAGATCTTGGAATTACTGCAGGAACCAAATTGACGTTTGATGTAGCAGGCGAACCCAAAGAAATTGAAATTACCGATGATATGACCATGTATGGTCTTACCTCGAAGCTGAAAGAAGCCGGTCTTAATGCCAGCTTTGACGTTGAAAACAAGAGAATGTTTATCAGCGCAAAGGAAACCGGTGTTGCAAATGATTTCAAGTTCACGGGCGGAGATCTTGCATTAAAGAAACTCGGACTTACAGCAAATTCCGGCGCAACCAGAATCAAAGGCTCCGATGCGGAACTCGAACTTAACGGCGTAACATTCAAATCCGCTACAAATACATTTAAGATTAACGGATCAACATATACCGCAAATGCAGTAACCGACGAAACAATTACACTTTCCACATCCAAGGATACTTCGGCGGTTTATGATACGATTAAGAACTTCTTTAATGAGTATAACGATACAATCAATGCTATGACAAAGTCATACAACGCCGAATCTGCAAGCAAGTATCAAATGCTTACGGATGAAATGAAGGATGTTATGTCAGAAAAAGAAGTTGAAGAATGGGAAGGAAAGATTAAAGATTCACTTCTCAGAAAAGATTCTTCGCTTAACAATATTATGAATGCCATGAAAGATGTAATGTCTCAGGCAATCGAGATTGACGGCAAGAAGTATACTCTCGCAGATTTCGGTATTGATAAGCAGAGTTATCTTAATGCGGATGCAAACGAGAGATATTCATATCATATTTACGGTAATAAAGATGATGAAGTATATGCCGGCAAGTCTGATAAACTTCAGAAGGCAATCTCGGAAGATCCGGAACTTGTTTCCAAGTTTTTCCAGGAACTTTCGAATAAACTTTATGAATCAATGAATCAGCAGATGCGCTCGACAGAATACAGTTCTGCGTATAAAGTTTACGAAGACAAGAAGATGCAGTCGGATTACAACAATTACACCAAGAAGATTGCAGATCTTGAAGCTAAACTTACGGAAGCTGAGGACCGTTATTACAAACAGTTCGGAAATATGGAGAAGATGCTGAATCAGATGAACAGTTCCTCTTCATCAATTTCGGCATTATTCAATATGTAATTTAAGCGGAATCGCTGTTGATTTTGCCGGGGAAAAATATGGCGAAAAACAGCGATTCCGAATCTTATCAAATACCGGGGGACATACTAGATGAACAATCCTTATGAGCAGTACCAGAAAAGTAAAATCCTGACCGCATCTCCGGCGGAACTTACGTTAATGCTTTACGACGGGGCAATAAAATTTGCAAACATAGCCATCGGTGCTATGAGACAGGAAAAGAAAGATATTGAGAAAGCACATATAAACATAATAAAAGTTCAAAGGATTATCGAGGAATTCAGATCCACACTTAACTGGGATTATCCGGTGGCACAGGATTTTGATAATGTCTATGTATATCTTCTTCAGAGACTTCTTCAGGCGAATATTTCCAAGGATCCCGAAATCATGGAAGAAGTAGTCGGTCATTTGAGAACTATGAGAGATACCTGGGTTGAAGTAATGAACAAAAATAAAAAAGGAGAAGTGTAAAACTTCTCTTTTTTTCGAATAATAAACTGAAAAAAACGAAGATCGTATTTACGATGGAATGGAGACTTGATGGATAATTATCTCAATATGTTAAAAGACAGCCTTGTCAAAAAAGAAAAAAATTTATCTTCGCTTATAGCTTTAAGTGAAAAACAGGGAGTAATAGTCAGGGAAGAAAAAGATGTTGACTGGGACGAGTTTAACAAAGTCGCAGATGAGAAGAGTACCCTCATAGAAGAGATCCTGAAACTCGATGAAGGCTTCGAGATGCTTTATGAGCATATCAAAGAAGGACTTGAGGATAATAAGGAAAAATACAGGGATGTTATTATTGAGATAAAAACGCTTGTAAAATCAGTGACGGAAAAGGGCGCAGATCTGGAAGCTCTGGAACGCAGGAACAAAACCGCTATCGAAGCTGCATTCTCAAGTACCAGAAAAGAGATACGTCAGTCTAAACTCGGCCAGAAAGCGGCAGCGGACTATTACAATAAGATGAATAAAATCAATACAATCGATCCGCAGTTGTTAGACAGAAACTGTTGATACGGAAAAACGTACAAATCAAACATAAATTATTAATATGTATGATGGACGTAAATTAGAGTAAAAAAGAATAATATTATGGGTATACCCGATAAGG
>JAIKXN010000020.1 GCA_024684055.1 Lachnospiraceae bacterium
GGACTTGGGATAATGTACTTATATGGCTATTACCCGAAAAAGGATTATGAGAAAGCATTTCAGTATTTTAAAACTGCTTTTGAATTATCTGAAGACGATTCGATTGGCTATATTTCAGTGCAGTACATCACCAATGCCATGGAAGAAATCGCCGAGAATGAAAAAGGGAAGAAATATTACATCGAATACATGGATTTCCTTCTGGAAAATGAGTTGTGGCCTTTGTACATAACGGTTGCGTACCAGTACGGTTCCGGTGATATTTACCCGAAGGATAAAAAAAAGATGCTTGAGTACCTTCGGATAGCAGCTGACCATGACATAGAACACGCATATGAATGCCTCGGAGAAGCCTATTTCCTTGGCGAGATAGTGGAAAGAGATTACGAAAAAGCATATGAGTTTTTCATGAAAGCAAACGAGAATTGCTCGAATATGAAAACTTATTATCTCGGAGAAATGTACCGTCAGGGAATCATATTCGAGAAGGATATAGAGAAAGCCAAGGAATTTTATCGAAGCATTACCGAAGATGAACAGGCAGATGAATTGGAAGACGAATATTACTGTAAGGCTTTAGAGAGATTAGAGGAAATATAGGAGGTAGCGAAATGGCAAAGAAACCTGAATATTTAAGAAGATATGAAGCGATGAAAAAAGCAAATTCCGGATTTCTTAATTCGGATTATGAAGAATATGAAGCGCTTGTCATCAAAAAAGAGCAGTTTCTTAAAGATGCCGGCGCTTATAAGATCGAGTACATGAAAAACTTCGGCGAACTTCTTACCAAAATCCTCGCAAGCAAGTTCGAATGCATCCGTCTTAAGAAAACGATTTCATACTGTATGACAAAGATTAACGTCGGCGAACCCATAAATATGAACGAGATGGAAAAAGAAATCGATGGCGAGATGAAGGCATACTTCGTTGAACTTAAAGATATGATGGATGAGACGGAAAGAGCGAAAAGAAGCAAAACTGCCGATGACTATTCCTTCGAACAGTCTAAGAAGATATTCAGAAGGATTGCAAAAAGAATCCACCCGGATATAAATGACAAAACAGCTGACAGCCCTGAACTTCTTGATCTTTGGAATGAGGTAATGAACGCGTACTATGTATTTGATTACGAGAGACTGGAGGAACTTGAAGTTAGAATGAATCACATGCTTAAGACTATGGGCGTTGATGCAGTTCCAAGCAACATAGATGATTTACGAACCAAAATCGCAAGGCTTGAAAAGCAGATTAACGAGATAATAGGGTCCGAACCGTATGTATACAGAGAATTGCTTGCAGACAAAAAGAAAATGGCACAGAAGAAGCAGGAATTGCGTGAAGAACTTGAAGAAATCCAGATTTATCAGGTGAATCTTGAAGAGAAACTTCAGGAACTGACAATGGAGGGAGGAGGAACATTCTCATGGCAAATAATCTTGTAATATCAGAAGTGAATAGCCTTGCCGTATCGGGAAACTTTGATCTTAGCAAAATGATAAAGCCGCTTCAGAAGGAACTGTTCCTTCTGGATACGTACATAGCAGGAACTATGTATATAGAAGACAAGTCCATCTTCGAAGATCTTAAGGACGGTGAATGCCTTACTTTGAAGCGCGAACCAAAGAACCGCTTTGATAAAAAGGCAATACTTGTGCTTGATAACCAGAAAAGGAAACTTGGTTATGTTCCTGAGAAAGACAATGCCGTGTTTTCAAGGCTTATGGACGGCGGAAAGATGCTTTTTTGCAAAGTGAAAGGCAAAGAAGATATGGGTTTGAAGATGCATGTTGATATAGAGATTTATCTGGAGGATTTTTGACGTAACACATACGATGATAAATGGATGAAAAATGAGGGGAGATATATGTATAAAATTATAGCAATAGCGGGATTATTGGTTAGGCAGTTTCTATTGCCTAATCCATTTTCTCATTTTGGATTAATGGGAGAAATCTATAATTTGTTGGCAAGTAGTGCAATAGGGCCTTTAGCTTATTTTACTGTTGGTCGCTTTTACTCAAAAGGAGAAGCACCGGCTTTAGGCTCAATCCTTTATTTGATTACATATATGGTATATACATTTGAAATTTGGTTAGTTTTAAAACCTTATCCCAATTGTTGGTTAGTAAGTTTGTTTTGTGTTCTTTTAATAGTTATAGACATTGTTGTTATTAGATTTATTAGTAATAATACAGTTGGGTAAAAAAATAAAGACTAAAAGAGGAAAATTGTCTAGAAAATGTCAGTTTATTTCGGCGTTTTTACCAAGTGTCAAACCGATATTTGCTCGATATGTAGAAATTAAGTAAATAAGCCTTGCTATCACGTATTATTCTATTAAGAATGGTATAATAAAATCACTATTTTACTAGTGCCAGCGGGCTTTTTTGCGTACTTCGAAAAATTATTATCTTTTTGGATACTCTTGGAAATAAAAACGTATGGTTTGATAAAAAATAGGATGAAAATGAACGGGTTTATTATAAGAGAAATTATTTTCACATAGATAAAAAATGTAAGCATATTAGGTATAAAAAAATAGAATACATTCTTTATAAAGATGCCTTGGAGCAAAACATGGATAAAAGCAATGAATGCGGATAACTAGGAATAAATGTTTAAAATTCTAGTTATAGTATAAAAAACTGTGTTACAAATTCTTTTGAAAAATCCATATTGAGAAGGATTGCGAGGAATCTAAATCCTCATCTTGGGGATGAAGAAAAATACAATTACGTGAGACGCTATTGGCGAGAGATAATGAAATGAATTTATCTTAGCAATTGAAATATTAGTTTAAAATTTTTGAATAAATATAGTATAGTGAATTCTAAAAGAGGTAGGAGGAGAAGATGTATCA
>JAIKXN010000102.1 GCA_024684055.1 Lachnospiraceae bacterium
TCTTTATGGTCCAAATGTCCATCTTCATATTCGATATGTAAGGAATACTGAAACGGGATCTGAGCGTAAGGCTTTCCGCCTTCGAACTCCGGAATGGCCTGCTGGAATGTCTCGAAATCCAAATGGTATAAAGGATAATAAAGGTTATCCAAAAGCTTTTTGATTTCCTGTTTATCCAATGTTTCGTTTCTATTTTCAACAAAACTCTTTACCTGAATCATCTGGTTTTCAGATAACTTTACATCATTCTTGATGACATCCTCAAAAGTGATGATTCCTGAGTTGTATAACTCATATGCTTTCTTGCCGATTCGGGCAATATTAAAAACAGAAGGGGTAGGAATATCGCCCCTGCAATATTTCATAAAAGCACAATCGTAAGGCTTTTCGCAGAAAGGACCTATCGGCTGCTTTGGCTCTTCGGGTTTTGAAAGACAGTCCTTAAGTGCAGCAATTTTTTCCTTCACTTCATCCTGCTTTTCGAGAGTTTCTTCTGTGTAGTTTTCAAGATTGAAAAGTTGTTTCAGATCAAGTTCGCCATGACGAACATATTTATTATTGATGTATAGAATATATACATTTTTGACATTGATTCCTGCGCCTCTAAGAACATAGAGCTGGAACGACATATCATCAACGTAAATGGGCTTAACTTCTGTTGAACTTTTTACTTCAACTATATCCCAACCATCCGCATTACGATGAAGTATATCTACTGCACAGTACAGATTGTCATATGTAAAACTTGCTTCCGCGATATTATCTGCGCCTGATTCCATGGCTTTTTTAGTAGCATCTGCCATCAAGGATTTGTCTGCGCTATACTCGATAATCTCGCATTCTCCAAAATACTCCTGCGCTTTTTTCCCGACCATTACACCGTTTTCCAAAACAGATTCGTTGCTCGAATTAACAGCTTCATCAGGCTTGTTTTTCAATAGCCAGAGCATTTTGGGGCATTGAACTCCATTGCAGTACAAAGACTTGCTGAGTCTAATATCATTCATATTCAATAACCTCCCACCAATGTCATTTTTCAAGATGGATTTTTAGCTTGTTCCATCTGATTACGACTTATATATTTTACCATAAAACCACTGCAAATTTAAGAAGAAAATTACTCTTTAGGGACAAAAGGAGGTGCCGGGGATTTTACTCCCCGGCCCTTAAAATTTAGCACGCGAATCCCAAAGTGTGGGCTTTGGTTTCTTCTTTTGCAATATCCAGATTATCGTAATCCGGAATGTCGCAAGCTTCCAAGGTAGTGATCAGTTTTTCTGAGATTTCATCCTCAGAAAGTGCTACAACCCTTTCGGCAAGATTAAGTTCCGCCGCTTCAATCATTTTTCTTACAAAACGACCGTTGCCAAAGTCTTCTTTTCCTACTACCTTATCGTAAATGTTATTAAGCTTATTCATCGCTACATCCGTAAGGGTGTAGTGCTTCTTTTCGAGCATTAGTTTTGTAATGTCACAGAGTTCTTCCTTCGAATAATCATCGAAGTTAACCTGGAATGCAATTCTTGATCTCATGCCGGGATTTCTGTCCAAGAATTCTTTCATAGGCTCTGGATATCCTGCGAAAATTACTATCAAATTGTTTCTTTGGTTTTCCATCTCCTGAACTATGGTGCTTATTGCCTCATCACCAAAACTGTTCTTGCGATCGTCAACCAATGAATAAGCTTCGTCGATAAAGAGGACACCGCCTTCGGCTTCCTTGAATCTTTCCTTTACGAGAGGAGCTGTCGAACCTACATGATCTCCGATAAGTTCAGCTCTGCCGACTTCGACAAATTTACCGATATTAAGAATCTTTTCATCTTTCATAATCTCAGCAAATAGTCTTGCCACAGTAGTCTTGGCCGTTCCGGGATTACCGGTGAAAACCATATGAAGAGACGTGTTTTCACGCTTGATTCCTTTATCGAGGCAGAGTTTATTAAGCTTGGCATTGGCGATGGCTTTACGGATAATTTCTTTTGCTGACTTAAGACCTATAAGGTTTTCAAGTTCTGCCTTCGCATCACCCGGTTTTCTCTCTTCGGTTTTTTCTGAGTCTTTAGAACTCAATTCATTAAGCGCTGTAATGTCTTCTTTTTTGATTGTAAAAAGTTCCGATTTCTTAAGTTTGTTAACATCCTTTCTGGAAGACATAAGTCTCGAAGCCTGATTAATCATTGCCTGATCCAAGATGTTTCTTACATATCTTCCGTTACCGAAATTGGAAATGCAGGTTGCTTTTTTAAAGATGTACTGAGCTTCTTTTACAGCATCTTCTTCAACTGT
>JAIKXN010000034.1 GCA_024684055.1 Lachnospiraceae bacterium
CGATACAGCTTATACCTGCGATCATGAAACTTATCGAGTACTGGAGAAGACCTGTCTTTTCGAAGTCAACCAGCGTAAGCTTGAATATCATGATCATGGATACAATCAGTCCGTATATACGTACACCTGTCATCTTCTTTATGAAGCCGAGTACAACGCATCCTACCGAAAGGACTATCGCAACGATACTCGAAACGTATACAGGTGCGGATAATGCATAACAGAGTGTAAAAGGAACGAATACATATTCCACAACCGCAATGTATTTGCCTACTGTAGCAACCGTTCCGTCCTCATCATCCTTCCAAAGCCATGCACTTCCGACAGGAACAAGAATAAGTGTGATAATTCCGGCAAGAATATCGTAAGGCGTATCTATAATTGCGGTTACCAGAAGTCCGACAAGGATCAGAATGTTGTCCGCAACTATTGTCGTAACTCTTAAATCTCTTTCTTCCGTCTCCGGATTCATGCAAAGCGGTGTGAATCTGAAGAGCGTATTCGAAACCGCAAGAGCTGCAAATATTATATTAAGAATCCACTTATATTCCAGATCAGGATTATCAAGAATGTACAGTGACGGAATAATAATGCAGTTAACAAGCGTTAATGCATAAAGCATAACCTTAAGTATGAACATATATGCATCTTCAACCCTGTAAAGAAGGAACAGGTATAAAGCAATTGCGCTCAATGTCAGGACGGTATACAAAACCGGATACATCATTGCGCTCATAAGCATGAGAATCGCAATGCCTGCAAGTGTACAGATTTTTTCCGCAAGTTTTTCTTTTGCGAAGCCATATATCATCCAGATAAAAGTTATTGCCGCATATACGCCGACAGCAACAAAGTTGTATTCTTTTCCGAGATACATCATTACTATCAAAGCGAAAGTCATAAGCGTTCCTTCGCTTATCAGCGAGCATATTCCGAAATCTCTCACATCTTCTTCGATGTTCTTTGCAAGAGGTGTAAATCTGAAAAGGATCATCAAGACAAACTCTGCAAGAAGAATTACCCCCACAACCTCCAGATACTTAATATCATACAGATATTCTCTGAAAAGAATCGGACATGCGATGCAGTTGCCTGCCATCAGGAAGTAGATCAGATACTTGTAAACAAGCGAATAGGATTTTTCCGTATTGTACATGAACAGAAGGAACATTGCACATAATCCCAATGCAACAACCGTATATATCGAAGGTACAAATCCCATGCATGTACAAAGCATGATATAACCCTGTACGATCACTGCGATCTTTTCGTATGTCTTTGCTTTGATAAATCCGTGTGTTATCCAGTTGGCTCCGGTAATCGCAAGAATAACTGTAGGAAGGTAATTACCCTCTTCCTTAAATGTAAATACGAGAAACGTTGCGAATAAAACTTCCGCACATTCCGAGATAAACGCCCAGAGCCACTGGTCATTTTCGCCGGATAATGCATTTTTCGAAAGTCCCGTATACTTAAAGATCAGCGTTACAAGAAGTACCGCCGTAGCGATAATTCCTTCAACATGCACATAAGGAATATCCGAAAGCATGTCTGTGAAAAGAACGGGTATCACAACGCAGTTCGCAATGATCAGTGCGTAAACAAGATATTTGAAAAGCGAAAGATACGATTTTTTGAAAACGTAAAGCAGTACAATGTAAAGGCAAGCAAGTACGGCTGCGATTGCAAGATATACCGAAGGCACGAACTCGTCTGCTTTGAATATCAGGAGTGCCATTGCCGCGATTGCCGCAATCTTCTCTTTCTTGTTTTCTCTGATAAATCCGTCAACCGTAAAGATAAGAGATAATACCGTAAATATAATGATCTTAACCGTATTTCCGGCACCGTTTACGGAGAAGACTGTGATCAAAGCTGCTGCCGCAAGAATTGAATTCACTATAAATGTCGTAAGTTCAAAGTCATCGCCCTTAACCTTTTTGCTGAATGAAAGCGGCGTAAACTTAAAGATTAAAGTTATTATCGTCATCGAGAGAAGGACTGCATTTAAAGGACTGAATGCAAGCGTATTGTCAAACGATGTATAGAAATAGCCCGTACATGTTACCGTATAGCCGAGTGCTATTAAGTAAAATGCAAGTTTGTAAATGTAGCCGTACCACTCTTCTTTAAGATAAATAAGTACAAGTCCGAGAACTATTGTCAGAGCACCGAACCAGAAGCCCGCATAATCAAATGCCGTAAGAACAACAAGTCCGGTTACCATGGCAGCAATGCCATTTAGTTTACATAACAATCTGTTCTGTATGAAACCTCTTATAAGCGATACAACTGTAAGAATTGTTCCGATAAGCAAAGGCAGGTATCCGATCGTACCGTCAAGTTTAACTATCACAAATGCAACGATAAGTGCAGCCTGTGTAACAAGTATATTCGCCACTTCCGGAATGTTAACAAAGTCAAACTGCTTCTCTTTGTCCTTTGAAAGAGGCGAGAATAACATCATAAGGTTGATTACCGTCAAAACGGAAATGATCGTTGTTTCTCTTGCACCTATCATAGATGAAGTATCGAATATCGAGAACGATACCATGAATGTATAAAGGATAAGCGAAAAATAAGTGCTGAGCTTATATGCAAGCAGGTACTGCTCTTTCATCGTATAAAGCAGTGCAATGATCATTACAGCTCCGCCGATACCGAATACTATTCTGAAAATATCCTCGTTCGGCAGGAATGCATACAAAACATAGAATACAAGTGCCGTAACTTTGAGTATGTGATTCTTTCTTAAATATCCGATAAGTGTTAATGCTGCGAAAGCAATAATAAATCCGTATTTAAACGTTTCATGCGAACAGATAAATCCGCCGAGAAGAAGCAGCGAAATCATGATTTCCGAGAAAATGCCCGCAATCGTTTTCTCCCATGCAAATTCCGTTACAAGAAGCATTACAAATATAATCGTTCCGGCAACAGCCAGAGGAATGTATCTGTAATCGATATTATTAATATATGTATAAACAACATCCTGTACCGAAGCAGGGTTAAGCATTCCGAAGTGATTGATCACAAGGAACATAACTCCGAAAAACGAAGTTGCAAATGCAACAATCGCATAATAAACATTTGCGATTCCGCAAAAAATATCTTTATCGGAATTATCTTTTCTGTTGGCAATAACAAGATCAAGGAATGAAAGGCATGTAACCGCCGAACAGATAACGCTTCCAACTCCGATCACAAGTGTGCCGTTCTGAATTCCTAACAAGAATCCGAAGAAAACAACAAGAATTTTAACTGCATTAAATACATGGAATATAACAAGATTCTGAATTTTTCCTTTGAGCCTGAAAAGCACGTAGTAAACAAACGCACTGAACAGATAGAAAAATGCTACTACGAATATACCGTTTTTCGTTCCGTTTCCGATGATATAGGATACACCGAAAACTACTGCTACAAATACACCGATTTCTCCGATAACGTGGACCAGCGTATTACCGAATCGTTTAAGTAATGCAAGCAGTGCCGACCAGATAAAGAGCATTATAAACAGCCACAAATCACTGATTGAGTTAAACAGGAACCTGCACAGGACGACTGATACGAACAGTTCGCCGGCACCGATGGACATAAGCACCTGGCCGAATGCTCCGCCGATTTTTTTCTTAATAAGTACTAATCCAACACCAATAAATGTGAAACCTGCAACAAACATCGTTGCCTGTTTAACTACGTTACCCACTTCTTCAGGGAGTGTACTTGCGCCGAGAACAAGACCTATGAAAATGAGTGTAGCCGCAAGGATGGGCATAACCATAAGACCGATTCTGTTTTCAATGGTCGTTTTCTTCTTCTCTTCTTTTTTGACCGGAGCGGTCGTTGTCTTAATTTCGATTGTATCTTCGACTTCATACTCTTCGGGAATTTCAATATCTTTAACCGAAGCCGATGCAGGAGATTCTGCTTCTTCATTAATTGAAGCTGCTGCCGGGATATCTGCATTTGTGTCTGTTGCAGCAATCGTATCGACTTTTTCTGTAGGAGCGATACTCTCTGTTGTTTCTGCTAAAGCGACAGTCTTTTCTGTTTCAGCTATTCTCTCTGTTGTTTCTGTTACAGCAATAATCTTTTTTGTTTCTGCTAAAGCGATGCTTTCGTTCGTTCCCTTTGCAGTGACAGTTTCTTCCGTTTCAACTGCCTCAGCCTTTCTCTCATTTACAAAAGCAATGCCTGAAGCATTGCCCGTTCTGACGGGAACAGCCTCACGCTTTGCAGTATGTATCGTCTCAATGACACGGGTTTTGCCGACCGGTTTGATTTCTTTAACTATATTTTCTGTCTCTTCTGTTTTAACTGTTGCCGAAACAGCCGAATCTTCAATAATGCTTTCTTTCTCAGCGGCTTTATCAAATATATCTGTATTAACAGTTCCTTTATCAGTTTTATCTTCTTTCGAAGTTTCCTCTTTTCTTTCCCAGACTTTTAAAGGCAATGAATGCTTTTCTTCTTTTTCTTCAAAAGCTTTATCGTATCCGTTATTTTTAACTGCATCCTTTGCGATTTCGAACGCAGTCAAAGAAGACGAAGCATCCTTCGAAACCTTTTCGGATGTATCGTTAACACCGGCAGATTCTTTATAATCTGTCTTAACTATATTCTCTTCTTCAGAGGGAGTTTTTACTTCGAAATGAAGTGAATTGATTTTAGTATCAGAAAATGACTCTTCGCGTTCGTTTGTAAACGTCTCCGGCTTTGCTGCCTGTACGGATCGTAAAGAATTATCTTGTTTGCTTAATTCATTTAAAATCTTAAACTGACTGTTTACGTAATCCAATTCAGCCTGCAAATATCTGAGTTTGTTACGCATTGAAAAGTCGTCGCTTATTTCATAGAACTCAACAAGACGATCGATTTCATCTCTCTCCGCTCGAATTCGTTTTTCAAGCTCAAGAATTTCTGAATTCTTATCTTTCATGATTTCCCCTTTTTCGATAAACCGTGCGTTAAAACTACCTCACGTATCCTAGACAATAGTACAATTACAATCCTTGAAATGTCAACAAAATCGGGCATATATAACACAAATTTAAACGATTGTTCAAAAAATATATTCCATTGTTCAATTTTTATTCATAAAGAGCTGTTTTTATAACAGATTAGACACAAAACAAGCAATGAAAAGCCGGGTTTATTCCATTTTTTCTTTTTTACCTTATCTTATTACATACTCCAAAAGTGCAAATGTCAGAATTTAAAACTCCTGAAAATCAGAGTTTAACGATAGAAAAAAACGACAGGATATATTTTACCCTGCCGCCATTTTTTGTTTTGGTTTTCTTTATGAATATTTAATCCGCAGATAAAAATTTCAGTTGATCACGCCGTCTCTGTAGGCTTCGAGAAGTTCCGTGAGATCTGCAACTTCTTCCATGATCCTCTTGCCGTTATCGGTATCACGCACATACATTCTTTCGTCGAAATCTTCCACCTTCAAAGTATCGGAAATGATGTCTGTTTCGCCTGCGATTGCTTTGACTTTGGATTCAAATTTTTCATGCTGCACAAGCCACATTCCGTGTGAGTCTATTGCAAGCGTATATCCGGCCATACCCGTCTTGTCATGATATGCTTTTGAAAAACCGCCGTCTATCATAAGTACTTTGCCGTCGGCTTTGATCGGCGTCTGTCCGTTCTTGATTTCCACGGGAACATGGCCGTTAATTATCTTTGAATACTTTCCTGTAGCCTCAAATTCTTTAAGTATCGCATCTGCAACTTCAGGACTCTCTTCTATGTATGAATAATACGGATCCTTAATCTCTTTGTGTGTTTCCTTATCCTCGATGAAAAGCCTTTCGAAAGTAGTCATTTTGTTTCTTCCGTAAAGAGGCGACTTGGGACCGCACCATAGATACCATAAAATATCTCCGCCCTTTATTCTGTCCGCAGAACCGATCGGTGAAAAATATGCTTTTCTCGCATAATCTTCCAACAGTTCATAGAGCGCTTTTCCGTATGTATCTTTTCCGCAGATTCCCGAATGCGCGAAGCTTCCGTCTTCGTTAAGAAGCACGCATCCGTGATAAAGAAGATTGCCGTTGTAAACTCTGAACATCGCTCCTTTTTTGTAAAGGAATTTTACATGCTTTTTGAGTTTTTCAGAATGCATGAACGCTCTTACAAGATGCTTTACGATAAGCTCTTCTTCGTCGCTCAATCTGTAAGGATCTTCGGGATTGATAGTCGGGAAATCACATTCCCTTAACGGATATATTTTTCCCTTTATATTTACTTCGCCTTTTTCGTAGTCTATCTTGTCGAGAAGAAGCTGGTCATCCATTTCAAAATCAGGATTTCTCTTTATCGCTTCGCCCTCGAGTTTAAACTGAATGATCGTAATGGCCTTGTACATTTTGCTTTCGATTTCGGAAGCATGTACGAATTCACCGCTGCTCGTTTCCTTTAATTTGAATCTTGAACAGTCGGTATCTTTGTATGTCTCCATTGCAAAAGTTGCAAGAGGAAGAAGATTTATTCCGTAACCTTCCTCGATTACAGAAAGGTTACCGTATCTTGCCGACATTCTGATAACGTTCGCGATGCATGTGGGATGTCCTGCTGCCGCGCCCATCCAGACAACGTCGTGGTTCCCCCAGACAAGATCGACCGAATGATAATTAAGAAGCGTATCCATTATCTTTTGCGGACCCGGTCCTCTGTCGTAAATGTCACCGACAATATGAAGATGATCGATGACCATATCCTGAACAATATATGCCATGGTAATGATGATATTATCTGCTTCCTGAACATTTATTATGGTATCGATAATACTCTTGTAATATTTTTCCTTATCGATGATTTCCTGTTTCTCTGTGATAAGTTCCTCGATAACGTATCTGTATTTGTCAGGGATGGCCTTTCTTACCTTTGAACGCGTATATTTACTCGAAACGCATTTAAGCACGTCCACCATGTCTTTGAGCGTCTCATGATACCATTCGTCTGTATTGATGCCTTCGGCTTTTATGAGTTCGAGTTTTTCCTTCGGATAATAAATCAAAGTAGCGAGTCTTCTCTTGTAGTCGCTGCTTTTTCTGTCTCCGAGCACCATATTTATTTTTCTTCTGACGGTACCCGATCCGTTTCTTAAAACATGTTCAAACTGCTCATACTCACCATGAACATCCGTAAGAAAATGTTCGGTTCCTTTGGGAAGCGAAAGGATCGATTCAAGGTTAATGATCTCGGTCGCTGCCTCTTCGGGTGTAGGGTACTGTTTTGCAAGTATTCGTAAATATTTTTCCTTCATATTTTCCTCATTCTTTATTTTATTATCGGTGCAAATATTTTTTCCGGGATTCTGACACATTTGCAAGTAAAATATTTATCGGGCAATCTTTCTCATTTGCTTGTGAAAACAGCCTTTCGGCAATTTTCATATTCACATATGATCAGGTATAATTGCAAAAGAGGACCGTTACAAAAACGATCCTCCAAATTTCATTATAAAACAATCTTGCAGAAATTCTTTTTGCCTTTTCTGACAATAAAATCGCCCGCCGAAATTTCTTCTTTTGTATATGCTTTCTTAACATCGGTAATCTTTTCGTCGTTAACAGTACATCCGCCCTGTTCGATCGTTCTTCTGCCTTCGGAACGTGTGGGTACGAGTTTGGCTGCCACAAGGATTGATATAAGATCCGCCTGTCCGTCTCTGAAGCAGTCTTCCGTAAGCGTACATGAAGGCATATTCTCAAGATTTCCGCCGCCTGCGAATAAAGCTTTGGAAGCTTCTCTTGCTTTGTTTGCTTCTTCCTCGCCGTGAACCATCTTGGTAAGTTCGAATGCAAGGATATCTTTTGCTTCGTTAAGCTGTGCGCCTTCCCAGGAATCCATCTTGTCAATCTCTTCAAGAGGAAGGAATGTAAGCATTCTGATGCATTTAAGAACATCTGCGTCTGCGATGTTTCTCCAGTACTGGTAGAACTCGAAAGGTGATGTCTTGTTGGGATCAAGCCATACTGCACCCTTTTCTGTCTTACCCATCTTCTTTCCTTCTGAGTTAAGGAGAAGCTGAATGGTCATTGCGTATGCGTCTTTACCGAGTTTTCTTCTGATAAGTTCAGTACCGCCAAGCATGTTGGACCACTGATCGTCACCGCCGAACTGCATGTTGCATCCGTACTTCTGGAAGAGCATATAGAAATCGTAACTCTGCATAATCATGTAGTTGAACTCAAGGAATGTAAGGCCCTTTTCCATTCTCTGCTTGTAGCACTCTGCACGAAGCATATTGTTAACTGAAAAGCATGCGCCAACCTCTCTTAAAAGTTCAATGTAGTTAAGATTCAAAAGCCAGTCGGCATTGTTTACCATCATGGCTTTGCCTTCTGAGAAATCGATAAACTTGCTCATCTGCTTTTTGAAGCATTCGCAGTTGTGGTCGATGTCTTCTTTTGTAAGCATCTTTCTCATATCGCTCTTTCCGGAAGGATCGCCGATATGGCCAGTACCGCCGCCGATAAGTGCGATGGGTTTGTTGCCTGCCATCTGTAATCTCTTCATAAGACAGAGTGCCATGAAGTGACCTACGTGAAGGCTGTCAGCAGTCGGATCGAATCCGATATAGAATACGGCTTTACCGTTATTTACAAGTTCTCTGATTTCATCTTCGTCGGTAAGCTGTGCAAGCAGTCCTCTTGCTTTCAATTCTTCAAAAATTTCCATTTTGTTTCTCCTGTATTTTTAATTCCATTAAAATATAATCATTTTTCGGTATATAAATCAATATACCATTAGTATAAATCCGTATTTATTTAAAGAGAATCTTTCTTAAATCCTCAACGGTTTCTGCTATGTGAGTTGCGCCCGCTTCCTCAAGTTCGCTTATGTCCGGCGCAAATCCGTAACCCACTCCGATTGAATCGAGGTTAAAATGCTTCGCACCGAGAATATCATAATGTCTGTCGCCAATCATTACAACTTCCTTTAAATCATCAATCGAAAGTTCTTTGAGCGCTTCTTCTATAACATCTTCTTTTTCGCCTTTAAGACCTGCAAGGTCGGCACCTGATACGATATCAAAATATTCGAATAAATCAAATTTTTTTAATATATCCGTTACGAATGTTGTAGGTTTGCTCGATGCAATAACAAGTACTCTTCCGTCATCTTTAAGATCTTTTAAAAGAGCGGGAATTCCATCGTAGGGTTTGTTCTCAAACTTTCCCACATCGTTATATCTGACACGGTAAAGTCTTATCGCTTCTTTAGCCGTTTCATCATCCATGCCGCAGTATTTTTTGAAAGAATCGAGAAGCGGCGGTCCGATGAATTTTCTTTTGGTTTCCTGCGGAAGGTCATTGTATCCTAAATTAATTAAGGCATAACTAACGGACTTAGTTATGCCTTCTTCAGAATCTGTCAGTGTACCATCCAGGTCAAAAAACAAATACTTATACATTATTGTAAAGCCTCAATAATCTTTTTGTATACTTTGTTCGGATGGGGAAGTTCAACCGATTTGAACAGCTGAACATACGCAAGCAGAATCATGTGTGCATCCACGGTGGTAATTCTTACTTCGTGGGACTTCGCATACTGTTTGCAGAAGTCTTCTATGGTAAGTGTGATAAATCTTACTCTCTTATTGATTCTGTCATCATCTACCTGTAACAGACTGGCAATTTCGTCCACAGCAAGTTTGTCGAAGAAATACGCTAAACTTGTAAGTGAATGAACAGGGTTAAGCTCATACAGATAATCTACTGCGATAAGAGCTGTCTCTGACTCATTATAAAGTTTCTCACCGTAAAGAACGTCATTGTTGCTTCTTGCATGATCATACTTGCCTTCTCCTTCTTTAACAAGCATTTCCATGTAGTTCTTTCCGATCCAGTTATCAAGTTCATGATAAACGATTTCATTATACCATGAAATAACATTCTCAACTTTGTCAAGTCTGCCTATCTGCATATAAAGGTCTTTATAGATTTTGATGACCATTGCTTCTGCTTCAGCCGGATCTCTGATAACCATGGATACATGGAAATAGACATCGTCTGCGGACATAACGAATATTTTTTCGAATGCTTCTGTATCCCCTGCAAGGAACTTCTTCACCTGTACGGATAATTCATAAGTATAAATCATTTCTGATACCTCCCCGGAATAATAACCCCTTCGCATAATATTGTAAATTTTTTCCGCAAAAAATGCAATACTTACGTATTATGTAAGTCTTTTTTGTCATGAACAATCCTTAAATTTTTCGGGGTTCTTTATTCTTAAGTTTAATAATCAGTTTTTTAATTGTAGCTTATTCCTTTGTGAATCTCCTGGAGACTCTTTACGCCGATCTTGCCCTGCTCCTTGACTGCCTTGATTCCGGCAGCTGAAGCCTTTGCCGCAGCCATTGTTGTGATATAAGGAACTCTGTGCTTGATGGCATTCTTTCTGATGTATGAGTCATCAAAAATCTTGTCCTTGCCTGCAGGAGTATTGATAATAAGCTGAATCTCTTTGTTTGTGATGGCATCCACAATGTTGGGTCTGCCTTCCTGCATCTTGTTGATCTTCTGTGCAGGAATACCGAGTGATACGATAAGGTCGTATGTTGTTCCGGTAGCAAGAATCTTGAAGCCGCATTCATGGAATGCTTTTGCCACTTCGGGAAGTTCCTTCTTGTCGTTCTTGTTAACAGAGATAAGAACTGTTCCTTCAAGAGGAAGAGGATTCTTTGTAGCTTCCTGTGCCTTGTAGTAAGCTTCGCCGAAATCGGGTGCGATACCGAGAACTTCACCGGTCGATCTCATTTCAGGTCCGAGAAGAGGGTCTACTTCAGGGAACATGTTGAACGGGAATACCGCTTCTTTTACTCCGTAGTAATCATAGTGGCTGTCCTTAAGTCCGGGAACGGGTGATTCTTTCTTTGTAAACTCGGAAGTGATGATCTCGGTTGCGAGCTTAACCATCTGAATACCGCAAACCTTTGAAACAAGGGGCACCGTTCTGGATGCTCTGGGGTTGGCTTCGATAACGTATACAACTCCGTCCTCGATAGCGTACTGCATATTCATAAGACCGCGTACATTCATTTCTACTGCGATCTTCTTTGTGTATTCCTTGATAGTTGCAAGATTCTCGGGAGAAATATGCATTGAAGGAAGGATACAAGCGGAGTCACCTGAGTGAATACCTGCAAGTTCGATATGCTCCATAACTGCGGGAACAAATGCGTGCTCGCCGTCTGAAATGGCATCTGCTTCACATTCCATTGCATTCTTTAAGAATCTGTCGATAAGGATGGGTCTGTCGGGAGTTACGCCAACGGCTGCTGCCATGTAATCTCTCAGAGACTCTCTGTCATAAACAACTTCCATTCCGCGGCCGCCGAGTACGAACGAAGGACGAACCATTACTGGATAACCGATCTTCTCTGCTATTTCAACAGCATCGTCAACGGTTACAGCCATACCTGCTTCCGGCATGGGGATATTTAATTTCTTCATCATTGCACGGAAGAGATCTCTGTCTTCTGCCATGTCGATAACTTCGGGCGGTGTACCGAGAATCTTGACACCGTTTGCCTGAAGTGAATCAGCAAGGTTAAGAGGAGTCTGACCGCCGAACTGTGCAATAACTCCGACGGGTTTTTCTTTCTCGTAAATACTGAGTACATCCTCAAGAGTAAGAGGCTCGAAGTAAAGCTTGTCGGATGTATCGTAGTCTGTCGAAACAGTCTCAGGGTTACAGTTAACAATGATCGTTTTAAATCCGAGCTCGCGAAGTGCGAAAGCTGCATGAACGCAGCAGTAGTCGAATTCGATACCCTGACCGATTCTGTTGGGGCCGCCGCCGAGGATCATTACCTTGGGCTTGTCCGTGTTAACAACCGATTTGTCGGGTGCATTGTATGTTGAGTAGTAGTAAGCGCTGTTTTCCGTACCGGAAACATGTACGCCTTCCCACGCTTCTGTAACGCCGATTGCTTTTCTTGCGTTTCTGATATCGTCTTCTTTTACGTTAAGAATCTGGCTTAAGTACTTATCCGAGAAGCCGTCTTTCTTAGCCTGTCTTAAGCTCTTTTCATCGGGAACGGAACCCTTCATTCTGAGGAGTGCTTCCTCTTCCTCAACGAGTTCTTTCATCTGCTCGATGAAGTAACGCTTAATCTTTGTAAGTTCGAAAAGTTCGTCAACAGTAGCACCTTTTCTTAATGCTTCATACATGATGAACTGTCTTTCGGAATTTGCATCTACAAGTCTTGCAAGAAGTTCCTGCTTTGTAAGTTCATTGAAGTCCTTTGCAAAGCCGAGACCGTAACGGCCTGTTTCAAGGGATCTGATTGCTTTCTGGAAAGCTTCCTTGTATGTTTTACCGATACTCATTACTTCGCCTACGGCGCGCATCTGTGTACCGAGCTTGTCTTCAACACCTTTGAATTTTTCGAATGCCCATCTTGCGAACTTGATTACGATGTAATCTCCGTCGGGATAGTATCTGTCAAGTGTTCCGTACTTACCGCAGGGGATTTCGTCAAGTGTAAGTCCAGAAGCGAGCATTGCGGAAATAAGTGCAATGGGGAAACCTGTTGCCTTTGAAGCAAGAGCTGAAGAACGTGAAGTTCTGGGGTTGATTTCGATAACAACGATACGTCCGCTTACGGGATCGTGTGCGAACTGTACGTTACATCCGCCGATAACTTCTACGGAATCAACGATCTTGTATGCCTGTTCCTGAAGTTTCTTCTGAATGTCTTCGGAAATTGTAAGCATGGGAGCCGAGCAGAAAGAGTCACCTGTGTGAACGCCGACCGGGTCGATGTTCTCGATGAAACATACGGTAATCATGTTGCCCTTTGCATCTCTTACTACTTCAAGTTCGAGTTCTTCCCATCCGAGAATGGACTCTTCTACAAGCACCTGACCTACAAGTGAAGCCTGAAGACCTCTGGCCATTACTGTTTTGAACTCTTCTACGTTATATACTAATCCGCCGCCTGCACCGCCCATTGTATATGCGGGACGAAGTACTACGGGGAATCCGATTTCTTTTGCGATTTCAAGACCTTCTTCAACCGAATAAGCAACCTGTGAACGAGCCATCTCGATGCCGAGTGCGTTCATTGTATTCTTGAATTCGATTCTGTCTTCACCTTTTTCAATGGCATCAACCTGAACACCGATAACCTTTACGTTGTACTTTTCAAGAATTCCTGCTTCTGCAAGTTCTGAGCAAAGGTTAAGTCCTGACTGTCCTCCGAGGTTGGGAAGAAGTGCGTCGGGACGTTCTTTTTCAATAATCTGTTCAAGTCTTTCTACATTAAGAGGTTCGATATATGTTACATCCGCTGTTGTGGGATCTGTCATAATCGTTGCGGGGTTTGAGTTAACCAGTACAATCTGGTAACCGAGCTTTCTGAGTGCTTTGCAGGCCTGTGTGCCGGAATAGTCAAATTCGCACGCCTGACCGATAATAATCGGACCCGAACCGATTATCAGAACCTTATGAATGTCTTCTCTCTTTGCCATTTTTATCCTCCTTAAACTTCACTAAACTATCATTCTTTACCGTCAAAACAATATGTGCAGACATCGCACTTGGGAAGTCCGATGGCATCAACCATATCGTCGAGTCTTGCAAAATTAAGGCTTGTGAAATGCATTATCTCGCAAATCTTATCCTGCATCTTTTTGTATCTGTCGCTGTTGGGATCTGTGTACTCTTCGAGAATCTCGGGAGTTACATTTCCGTCTTCAAGTTCGAATATTACTCTTCTCGCGATTAAGTCCATTTCTGAATTCGATCTCGAGAAGTTAAGGTATTTACAGCCGTACATAATGGGAGGACATGCAGGTCTTACATGTACCTCTTTTGCACCTGCCTGGAAAAGGAAATCTGTTGTTTCGCGAAGCTGTGTACCTCTTACGATCGAGTCATCGATCAAGAGCATCGATTTATCCTTAATCAAAGGCTCAACGGGAATCAGTTTCATCTTGGCGATTAAGTTTCTCTGACTCTGTTTAACCGGCATAAAGCTTCTGGGCCAGGTCGGTGTATATTTAATGAAAGGTCTTGCAAAAGGAACGCCTGATTCGTTGGCATATCCGATGGCATGTGCTGTACCCGAATCGGGAACACCTGCGGCAATGTCAACTTTGACACTGTCTCTCTTTGCCATGTTTGCGCCATTTCTGTATCTCATGTCCTCTACGTTGATTCCTTCATAGCATGATGTAGGATATCCGTAGTATACCCAGAGGAATGAGCAGATCTTCTTTTCCTTGCCTGCTGCCTTCTTAACCTCAAGTTTATCAGGAGTTATGTAAACTATTTCTCCCGGTCCGAGTTCTTTTATATCCTTATATCCAAGATGAAGGTATGCGAAGTTTTCAAATGAAGCACACTGTGCATCACTCTTTCTTCCGATATGAACGGGAGTTCTTCCGTATCTGTCTCTTGCGGCATAGATACCTTCGGAGGTCATAAGAAGAACCGACATGGATCCTTCTACAAGTTCCTGAACATAAGATAAGCCCTCCACAATGGAATCTTTCTGATTAATAATAGCGGCAACCAGTTCAGTCTGGTTGATACTTCCGCCACTCATCTCAAGAAAGTGTGACATTCCGTCATGAAAGAGCTTCTTTACCAATTCATCTGAATTATTAACTTTTCCTACTGTTGTAATGGAATATGTACCAAGATGTGAACGAACAATAAGAGGCTGAGGTTCGTTATCGGAAATACAGCCTATTCCGAGAGTTCCTTCCATCTCTTCAAAGTCACGTTCGAATTTAGTTCGAAAAGGAGAATTTTCTATATTATGAATAGCGCGGTCGAATCCTTTGTTTTCGGAGTAAAGACACATACCGCCGCGTCTTGTACCCAGATGTGAGTGATAATCCACACCAAAAAACAAATCGAAAACACAGTTTGTTTTTGATGTTACGCCAAAAAATCCGCCCATACTTTCACCTCTTCTTCCTTTTTATCCCGAAAGATTATACTTATTTTTCCTGATAAATGTCAATGAATTTTTAGAGAAAAATCATGATTATTTGTTGACCGAAACAGATTATTCTCCGACGCCCGACAGAATGTTCATATTTCTGAGTTCGCCGTTGTTTACATAATCATTTACCGAATATGCATGCTTTTCCAGATCGCCGCAAATCGCGCTTGTTATGCCCTGACTGATTAATTCGTCGATCACCGCTCCGGCGATCAGTTCGATCCGCTCAATTTTATCGTTAACATAATTTTTGTCATTTGCCGTTACGACCAGATATTCGAGCGGAAGTGCCAGCTCCGAAAGAATATCAAGTTCTTTTAAACCTCTGAACTGCCATTTGTAATAAGGCATATATTCATTATTGAGAAAATAGATCGCGGCGATGGCATTTTTGACATATTCGTGAATGCAAAGGGCTGCCGCCGCCTCCTCGTTATGTTTGATCATCCTTAAATAATTGTATTGACCGGACTGGCTCATGAGCAAAAGATGACCCGCAAGTCGCTTGAGTCTTATGTCTTTTGGCATCAGACTTAAGTTTTCCCTTATCTTTGTAATCTTTCCGTCCCCGTCATGGAAAATTTCGCCCTTCGTCACTTCGCAAAGATACTGTGTGGGAATCTTAAGCCACTGAAACATATTAAGATTTCCTTCCCTGTCTCCGAGTTTTTCCAAAAGGAAATCCGAAAGTCTGATGACCCCGTGTCTTGCTCCTCCCACAGGCGAGAGTTTCTGTCTCGAATATCCCATGAATTCATCGGGAAGTTTGGCATACGCCCTCTCTATCTGAAAAGCCGTCTTTCTGTCCATTCTGTCCTCATCGGGAATAAAGATGCAAAAACCCGGTTCAAAATCATGATCCGTGCTGACTTCGTCGTCAAAGCCGAGAACTTCCGAACCGCTTCCGATAAGCCCGACCGAAATAAAAGGAAGATAGTCCTTAAAACTACCTTCCAGCATTTGTTTTCCATATGTATTGTAATATTCTCTTGAAAGTTCCAAACCCTTCATTTTAATGATCAGTCCTTATTTCTTTATTCTTTGGATCGTCTGAATGATCCCGATCGTCTTCTTTCAGCTTAACATTTCCTTTAGCTGCTCGCTTCTTAAGAATTGACCGTAGTAGTCATATGCAGGAATGCACTTGTCGAGCACAAATTTAAAATACGCGTTACGCTCTATACTTTCATCCGTTAACAGTTCATAGGCTTTATCGAGCATATCCGAAATCTTTTCTTCCGCCGCCTCCGCTCCGTCTTTTTTTTCAAAAAGATCCGCGATGTTAAGATATGTGATGGCACACTCAAGTTTTCCGTTTTCTTTCTTTCCCATTATTGCCAGTGCTTTGTTGTATTTATCCAAAGCAGCGTCATACTCGTCAAGCTGCGCAAGCGCCGAAGCGAAGTTATTATAAAGTCCGCCGAGTCTTTCATCCTCTCCATCGAGAAGTTTTTCATATATCGACTCTGCGTTTTTATAAAGAGCCGCACTCATCTCGTTTTCGCCGAAAGTCCTGTAAACCGTTCCGGCATTAAGGATTGCCGTCGCACCGGTCACGGAATCGCCAAACCCGTACTTTTCCACCTTCGATACGGCCTGTTTGGCATAAGAAAACGCTTCTTCCTTCTTGCCGTTCTTTCTGCAAAACCCCATCATTTCGCCGAGGATAACGATTTCACCCGCTTCGTCATTTACCGACTTTGCTTCGTCGAGCCAGTATTTCAGGTGACTTTCCGCTCTCTCAAGCTCACCGTCCTCAATATGTTTGTCGTATTTTTCCATAATTCTGTCTACGGGAATACGCGACTTCGGATTCATGCAGAGCACGCACCTGGGCTCCTCATAATCTTCTTTGTTAAGCATTAATTATCTTCCTCATTTCTTCCGCCGCCGATATAAGCAGCCGTGGCAACAACCGTAACGATCGCAGCAACGACCGCAACGATGATTGCTATTCCGAAAATTCCGAAAAGTATCAGCATTATTCCACTCATCATTAGCCCTCCTCTTCAAGTTTGGCTGTTATTTTCTTTATGATACCGTTTACTTCCATATCCGAATCAAGAGGAACGACAAGACATTTTCTGCCGTCTATCATCTTAATTTCAATTAAGGATGATGCTTCCTGCTTGACCGATATTTTCACATTATCGCCTTTTACTTCAAGGCGACCTTTTTCTTTGATCCTGTCTGCATGAAGAAATCCCTTTTCACCGACTTCTTTTTCAAATTTCTCTTCAACGATCGGAAGATGTTCTTCTTTTATCCCGGAATTTTTAAGAAGTTCAACCGCGCCTTTTTTATCGATCGTGGGCGCAAATGTATGAACCTTGTTTTCAAGCATGTCCGTAAGGTTGTCCTGAACATTCCTTACAACTTCAAATGTATCATATTCGGGCGCTTCATTAATTACATCCTCAATGACGTTTCTGAAAAGTTTTGTTTCCACAACGCTGGTCATTTCTTCAACGCATCCGAGACATTCACTTATTATCTCGGGATGAATAAGAAGCGGGTCCTTGCAGTAATACAAAAGCGAATTCACATCGGAACTTCTGTCGTTAAAAGAAGGATAAAGGAATCCGATTTCGGGCATTTCGACCACCCAGTCCCTTATTCTCGCAGCAAAAAGATTTTCTTCTTCATGATATGAAAGAGCCGCTTTTGCCAGATTCACCGGGCATATGCAGGTATAAAAATATCTGAAGACTTCTTCCGATTCGCCCTGCGAAAATCCGTCCGTTCCTTCTCTTGGTACATCATAGGCATCATAAAGCGTGATGACAAGATAATTGCCTACCGTGCCGTACAATTCCATTATTTTCTCATAAAGTTTATCGAGAATTTCAGGCTTCGAGAGTTCGCTGTCTCTTATCTCAAGCAGGAACTTCTGCGCATCCTCTCCGGCCATGCTTCTTTCAAAAGAAAGATTAAGAAGGTTTCTGTTTAAAACACCGCTTAATCCTTTTTTCAGAATTTCTATGTATTTATGTCTGTCGCTTTCTTCAAGATTTGTAAGATACGTATTCATGCGGCTCTGGATTCTTTTTTCCGAACCGATTATATAGCACGCTTCTATCTTAAAAGACGCGTCATCACTGAATTTAAGCCTCTTTTTAAGTTCAAGAATTTCACTGTTGTTCATCGTAAATCAATCTCCAAATCCGGTTTTCGCAAAGAACCGAGTTTATTCTACCATACTTTTTATTTCATCTCAATAAATGCATTTTAAAGTTGTTGTTTTGACAACAAAAATAGTGTAATATTTAGGTAAGAATGTATATTTGAATCAGAAATATGTTTTGTTTTATGTAAACCATCATTGGAGGAAAGGAGAAATAATCCGAGTTTTCCCGACAATCGGGTTATATAAAAAGTATGCTAGCTGTACTTGTACCTTTATTTGATGAAAAAATGGCTGTGAAATCATACTCACTGATTTCCAGGAAGAAAAATATATTTTCCAATCCGCTTCTCGGTTCAACCGAAATAAACGATTCGATCGGACAGATTGACGGTCTGGAAATCATTGATAATGTCGGAATGACCACTCTTTCAAGCGACAAAGAAATTTTCGTTCCCGTAAACTGCATCTCCATTTTTACGGATATCGCTTCACAGTGCCGGGCACCCCATTCAAGAATAGTAATCCTTATGGACAATTCCTTAACTCCCGACGAAATGTATGTAAAAAGGATCAGGGAATTAAAGGACAGCGGTTACAAATTTGCCATCAGCAAACTTAAAGTTTCCGATTTTGAAAACTATCGTCCGGTTCTCAGTCTTATTGATTACATTTATCTTGATTATACAAAAATAGATATTACAAAAGCTCAGGTTTATTTCATGAAATGTTATCCCAACATCAAACTTATTGCGGAAAACATTCAGAGCAACGAGGATTACGAGCTTCTTAAATCCCAGGGCGGTTATCACTTCTACGAAGGTTCGTTCTATCGTCTTCCCGTCACAAAGGGCGATAACGAAATTTCTCCTTTGAAGATCAATTATCTGAGCCTTTTAAATGAGGTCAACACTCCCGATTTCGATCTGCAGAGCGTGGCCGATATCATTTCACATGACACCGCACTTGTACTCTCTCTCCTGGAAATCGTAAACAGGATGAGCAGAAATTCCAAGATCACTTCCATTCGTCACGCTGCAGCAATGCTCGGACAGAAAGAACTTAAGAAGTGGATCACCACCGCGGTTGCAAAAGAGCTTTGTTCGGACAAGCCGAGCGAAATCACTCGTCTTTCTCTTTTAAGAGCAAAATTCGCAGAGAATCTCGCTCCTACTTTCGGGCTTGCCATGAAAGCCGATGAACTTTTCCTTATGGGACTTTTCTCGGTACTTGATATCATCCTTTCAAAACCCATGGATGAAGCTTTGAAAACCGTAAACGTATCAAAGGAAATCTCACAGGCTCTGCTTGAAAGCAAAGGTGATTTTTATCAGATCATCAATTTCATAAGACTTTACGAAGGCGGCGATTTCAACGAACTCAACCGTCTCGAAATCGTTGACAGAATAGATGTAAGCGATGTTTATGATGCTTACAAAGAATCTCTCAAGTGGTACAGGGATTTGTTTTATTAAAGAGAAATTTTAACAGAGAGTTTGTTTCACTTCAGGATAATTTTACGAGGCAGAATTTTTTGAAACAGCTGTCTGTTAATTTTTTATAGGGGACATTTTATCAGTTTTAAGTATTTATTGTTTTATAGGGAAAGGTAATTTAATTATGAAAAACAAACATTTTCTTGCTATGACGCTGCCTGCACTGCTGCTTTTGTCCGGCTGTTCACTTTTTGTTCCGACAGAACATCCGAATCCAAACGCAACCGTACCGACAGTCTCAGCGCAAAGCACAACAGACGTAACGTACTCGGATCCTTCGGAATCTGGGACACTCACAATGCCGGGACACGTTAAACCCGGTCAGATAACTCAGGATGATATTGATTCAGGCAGTACTCCTTCGGATGGGAACAACGATAACGCTCTCGCTCCGGACGGCTCAGCAAGCGGAACTTTCTCGACAACGGATTTATACGGCAATCCATATACCGAAGAAGTTTTCACACACGCCAAAATCAATTTCGTAAACATCTGGGGAACATTCTGCGGACCTTGTATTATGGAAATGCCGGACCTCGGAGAATTATCTCATGAATACGACCCTTCCGATGTACAGTTTATCGGAATCGTATGTGATGTTTATTCCGAATATCACGCAAAACCCGCATTTGAAATAATTGACGAAACCGGTGCCGACTACCTGCACCTCGTTACCAACGAAAGTATCAATAACTGGAAGTTAAACGAAGTAGATGCCGTACCCACCACTCTAATCATTGATTCGTACGGAAACATCCTCTACACAACAGTCGGAAGCGATTCCAAAGAAAACTGGAAAGCGGTAATTGATACGTATCTTAACCAGTAATATTTTTTCAAACATTTTTTATTCAAATAATTATTATTCGTTTTACTAAATTTTCAAATTTTTGCTTACAGATTCATTAATGAACATAAAAAATGGACTTTTCTCCAAAGTCCATTTTTTAATTCTTACCATACTCTCAGTATGTTAATTTCATGTCTTTTTATGATTCTTTTCATCAGATTAATCCAGCTTATACAGTTATCCAGAATAATAGCATCTGCAGTAATTACATTTTCTTTTTTGTATAATTCCCTGTCTACCTCTCTGATGATCTGAATATCAAGTTTTAAATTATATTTTTCACCTATTTCCGCAAGAAGTGTTTTTAATCTGCCGGAATTTGAAACAGGCTCATCAAGAAGTATGTGAACTGCTGAAACTTTCATCTCTGATAGTTCATCAAAAATCATCTCTGCCGCTGCCCTTGTTTCCGGGATAATCTTGTAGGTCCCCCGCAAAGCCGCCAGGTCGCGAATCGTTCCGTCCATACCTTCAAAAAGAATCGAATCGCTTAGCAGTACTTCCGCAGTAATTATTGCATTAAATCCATCTATCCAGACTTCCGAACCTTCAGCAGACTCTTTTTCTTTATTCTTTCTTGCATTCAGCTGCTCTTCCACCGATACGCTTCTGGCAATCGCAAGTCTCTGTCTTTCGGATAGTATAAAATGATTGCCCACAAACGTTGTTGCCTGTTTTAAATCATAACCTTCATTTATCAGATATAAAACATGCCGTGATGCAGTTCTCATTTTGGTCAATGATTCCTTCGAGAAATTTCTGTCATCCTCCGGAACATACCCGCGTTTTGCATTCATATAAGAACTCCTTATGAATCCAAATCATTTCAAAATCACTATCAATTTTTCAAACCGGAACACGCTCAGAAAAACTATAACTACCAGTTGTAATAATACCCGTCATCATAATAACTGTCGTCATAATACCAGTCGCCGTAGTATCCGTCATCGTAATACCAGTCATCGCCGTAGTCGTAGCAGTCCCAGTTATAATCATTCGAATAGTAGCTGTCCCAATCGTAGTCGTCCCAGTTGTAATCATTCCAGTAACTTGAATCATCGTAATAATCCCAGCCGTTAAAGTCGCTGCTGTTCCAGTCGTATGAATTGAGTCCGGAAGCATATGCGAATTTTGAAAGGAATTCGATGTAAGTGCTGTCAAAACCGCAGTTAACAAACACTTCTCTGAGTTCATCATAAAAGTCGGGATCGTCATAAGGAAGCGTTACCGACAAACCTGTCATGTAAGAATCGCCTTCAGTCGACGAACAGTAAAGAACTACCGATCTCATGACAGTCGCTAAAGCATTTGCTTCATCGGTATTCTTCGTACTTGCCAGCGCCATGATATCAACCGCATAGCAGTATGTTTCCATTGTTTCAGACGAGTAAAACCAGTCAAAGAAATCTCTTTGAGCATACTTCTTAAACATGGCATCATTAGCACGTTCGGAACGCTGCATGCTCATTGTGTAATCATAAGACAGAAGTTCATCCTCATTGGCGAATGCGAAATCCGTCCATGCCGAATACAGAAGTCTCGTATATCTCAAATCTATAAGAGCCAGAATACCCTGTGATTCTTCGCTGATACTCTCTTTTATAAAATCATCAACTATAACCTTTCCGACATCCGTCATCGGTGTTGAAGAATTGTAGCCGAGAAGACTTAACCAGTTCTGATATTCCCATCCGCTTCCGGGCTCGAAATCCTCTGAAACAACAAGATAATCGGCAACATCATAAAGAACACATGCCGTTTCAAGACCACCCATAAGGCAGGCATCAAATCCTATCATCTCGAACTTTACATTCGTATTGCTTATAGCCTGCTGTATCTCATCCATTGTAAGTGCGGCATATTCATCGGTAACATGTTCATCTACGCCATATCCGTAAACTACACCGCCACCGTGATTCCAGAAAATAAGAATATTTCTGTCCGCCGGATAAGCGGTTGAAGCAAATGAAATAAAATCCTGAAGCGTTTCGCCCCTTGTGATGTCAAGCTGCTCAAGTGAATCATCAATCAGAACAAGCTGTCCGTCCTTTACAACAAATCTCTGCGAATGCTTTGGAGTAATTCCGGCAGTATCCCATTTTTTGGTACCGCCTGTCTGAATTACGACATTCACATTGTCCGAAAGTGTTGCATTAAGGATTTCCTTAAGATCTTCTGTAGCATAGCCATACTTGCTTTCAAGGTCCGAACCGTTCATGTAGATCATGACCGTCACGGTATCCGTTCCGTCGCCTTTTAGAGTAACAAAACGGTCTCTGATGGCACTCGAAAAATAATCGCTTTGTTCCGATATGTTCGTATTCTGATGAGTAACAACATTTACTGCCGGAGCTGTGTTCTGCGTTTGCGAAAGATCGTTAACCACCACCTGAGAGCTGCCGTCATCGGAAAAAAGCCATACACCGATAAGCGCACCTGCAATAAGTGTAATCGATCCCAAAACCACAACAAGAATAACGGATGCAATCGATGCAAGCGCAATGATCCATCCGAATCTGAATTTCTTTTCTTTTTTGTTTTTAACTTTTTTGTTTGCTGGTTTTCCCGCAGAATTAACGGGCGTTGCCGCTTTTACAGTCTGATTGACATTGTTCCGAACAGGAATGGGATTTACATTACTCTGATTAACAGCGCCCGGATTAACAATATTTTGTATCTGAGCCGGGGTATTTACAGTCTGATTTATATTGCTTTGAATATTATTATTCTGATTTATATTGCTTTGAGTCTGCACAGAGGCAGCTGTATTTTGAATATTATCATTCTGATTCTGCACGGAGCCGATCGGGCTCTGAACATTATTCTGATTCTGTACAATTGGATCAGGTGTCTGATTTATGTAAACCAGCGTGTTGTCTTTGGCCACAATGGCAAAACTGAGCCCGCATTTATCGCACACCAATTCATCTTTTTCGATTTTATCCCCGCATCTGACACAGTACATATGATTATCCCTTTAAACCTTTCTGTCATGATATCCGATAAGTCAATTATAATTTTTTTCAAAAAACGAATACCCGCCGTCCCTCATGGCGGTAATCCGTTTTATTTCCGCAGTTTAATTGAATGTTTTCCGCTTTTATTTTTTCTTCTTTTTCTTTTTGGTATCAAGAGACTTGATCTCGTATGTCTCTTCTACTTCGAAATCATCCGCTTTCTCTTTTTCGCCCTCATTTGCACGATTTTTCTTGTTTGCTTTCCTCTTTGATTCAGCTTCAAGAGACTTTTCGAATTTATCGAAATCATCATCTACGGAAAGAGAATTGTTCTTGTATTTCTGGATTTTCTTCAATGCAAAGTATTCCGAGATCGAAGGAATAAGATCGATCATAAAATATACAATGCCGACGCCGCCGACCGCAATAAATATCCATGACCACCATCCCGAATTCTTAACCACAAGGTAAATACCGAAAATAAGGAAACTTGCCACGCCTAAAAGAGGAATAAGATTATTCTCGATCCTTTCTTTAGCATCAAAAACTTTCTTGTCAAAATCAGAGAGTTTTCTGTTTGCCTTTCTGTTTTCATCGCCTCCG
>JAIKXN010000048.1 GCA_024684055.1 Lachnospiraceae bacterium
GATTGAAGAAGCCGTAAATGAGGTTTTGAAAGCCAATCCGGGAGTAAATGTTTATTTGAAAAACGGCGGATATTTCGCCTCGGAAAAGAAAGTCAGCATCAGGGAATACAAAGTTTCCGATGACGATCTTTTTAACAATGATCTTTTCAGAGAGCCGATAGATTACATGGACCATTCGGTTGAGATCTGTGTTATCGAAAATCGCGGCATTAAATATCTTTTATTCAGAATCATGCACTCGGTACTGGATGGAAAAGCGAGCCTTGTTTTCATTCAGAACATCATGAATTATCTTCGTAAGGAAGAACTTATTCCTTCGACGGATAACATGAGAGATGCGGATTTCATTAAGAATCTCGGCTGCTACAGCAAAAAAGAATCTAAAATTCCCAAAATCATCATCTCAGACAGCAATAAAATAAAGAATTACAGAATTAGATGGAAAACTCTTGAGATAGAGGGATATCCTACCGCCATTACAGCAAAGGTATCAAGAATTCTTGCAGATTTATCGCCCGATAAATGCGGAAGAATAATGGTTCCCGTGGACTTAAGAAGACATGCAAAAGGCATGGAATATAACTGCAATCTGACACTTCCGATTATATTAAACGTAAATGAAGATGAAGCTTTTGAGGATATAAACGGCGATCTTTTAAATCAGATGCGCGAAAACAAAGAATTAAATATCGCCAATGCGGAGTATTTCAATTATGACAGACTGCCCGCAGTTTTAAGAAAAACGGTGTTAAGAGCACTTCTTTCGATGGCAAAAAACGGAAATAAATATTCGCTTTCCGGAATCGCATCGTCGATAGGAAGAGTGGATCTGAAGCTGTACGATAATCCGTACATAGAGTTTGAAGAATTTATCAGTCTTCCAATCCAGCAGCCGCTTGTTCCTTTCTCGGTTGTTTATACTCAGTATGACAACAAAACGATGATAACGGTATCGTATTTCGAAGGACAGTTTTCGGAGGAAAAAACAGAAGAGTTCTGCCGGAAAATAGAAAAAGTTTTATCGCCGGATCTTTATGAATTCAATGATACAAAAGTACCTGTAAACGAAAACATGTTTGAGGTGATTTTTGATAACCTTAAGACACTCGGCGACAAGTGTGCGGTCAGGGAAGAAAAGGATTATTCCTATTCGGAGCTTTACCGGAATGTATGCAGGATTACGACACTTTTAAAAGAGAAAAACATCACAGGAGATCTTTGTATCTGCATCGACAGAAGTTTTTCGTATTTATCCGCGATTCTTGCATGTGTTTTTAACGAAATAACATACATGCCGATTGACCGTTCAAAATCCGCCAGCGACATTAATACGATATTGAATATGAGCGCATCCGGAAAGATACTTATCGATGAAGAAATCGAAGGTGTGGATAAGGAAGCATGTATTTTTGTAAGCGAAGCAGGAGGAAAAGAAGAGGCAGATTTATCCTTTAAAGCGGACCCTGAAAAAGAGGTATACAGAATCTTTACTTCAGGCACCACAAATGTTCCGAAATGCGCTCCGATCCGTCATAAAAACATCAACAATTTCCTTGCATGGTCAAGAGCCGAATTCGGTAAAAACGGTGAAGTCAACATGCCGCTTTTCACGTCTCTTTCGGTTGATCTGACTGTTACGGCAACCTTAGTTCCTCTTTTATGCAAAGGATTTGTGAGAGCATATCCCGGACCTTTCAGAGCGGATATTTTCAATAAGATCGTTCGCGAAAAAGAACTGAATGTTATAAAGTGCACGCCGACACATTTTGCATTTCTCGATGACAAGGAAATAAATATAGACAAGCCGAAAACCTTCATTATCGGCGGAGAGATTTTGTCGGGAGAACTGGTATCGCGAATCTTTGAAAGATTCGGAAAAGAAACAAAGATCTACAACGAATACGGACCTACCGAAGCTACCGTCGGAGTTATTGCATATATCTGCAGTTTCGATGATAAGAATACGGAAGTCAATATTCCGATAGGAACACCGATTTTCAATACCAAAATTCTTTTGCAGAATACCGAAACGAAAGAGATCATCAAAGCCGAAAACGAAACCGGCGAGATGCTTATCGGAGGCGAGAGTGTATTCGACGGATACAAAAATACGGATGCTGACTGCTTTGAAATTATAGACGGCGAAAAGTATTACCGAAGCGGCGATCTCGCATTTGTAAGAAACGGAATAATTCACTGTCTCGGAAGAGCGGATAACCAGGTCAAGATCAACGGAAACCGCGTGGAACTCGAATACATAAGACACTGCATTAACGGATCCGAAAAAGTTGAAGACTGTGTGGTGGTTTACAAAAATAATCTTTGCGCGTTTGTTGTTTCAAAGGATAAAGACGAGGCTGCAATAAGGGACTATCTTGTTAAAACTGTTCCGTCCTACATGATTCCTCAGAAAATAGTTTTCATCGATGAAATACCTCTGGCAAAAAGCGGAAAAACCGACACCGCGTTTCTGATCCGGAAGATGGAAGAAATGAAAGAAGAAAACTTTGCGGGAAAAGAAGAAAGCGAGTCTCCTTTATACAAAATTCTTTATGAGTTTTATAAATCCGGTCCCGTTAAAGCGGACGACAATCTTTACGCAATCGGAATGGAATCCATTGAACTTCTTATGTTCATAGAGAAGATAAAAGACACATATATCAGCGAAGAAAACGAAGATGCATTTTTCATGGAAGTGCTCCCGAAAGCCGACGAGATGACTATAGCCGACATGGAAAGGATCATCGTTAAATTCGGCGGAAAGATTTAACCGAAAATAAAGAAACGGTATCAAAAAAGTTATACTCTTTAAGAATACTAAAAAATCGGAAGCAATTTAAAACGGAAACAATCCGGTTTAGAGAAAAATTTATTTAAAAACGGAAAGAAAGAAAAAATGAAAGTATTGGTAACAGGCGCAACGGGTTTCCTTGGGAAATATCTTGTCGAGGAATTATTGAATAACGGATATGAAGTGATCGCACAGGGAAGAAACGAAGCGCGTCTAAAAGAACTGAAAGAAACATATTCGGTTGAAACGCTCTGCGCGGATTTAAGCGAAATGGCGGATAAGCAAATCGAGACCGATTTCGTCATTCACGCAGCGGCTTTGTCGACGGTCTGGGGAAGATGGGATGACTTTTACAATTCGAATGTGGAAGGCACGAAAAACGTCATTGAATTCTGCAAAAAGAACAATGTAAAAAAGATGGTTCACGTTTCTTCACCGAGCATTTATACGGAGAAAGCGGACCGTTATAATATAAGTGTTGATGAAGTAAACAAAAACAACCGTTTGAGCTTTTACATCAGAACGAAGATCATGGCGGAAGACCTTGTAAACAAAGCATTTAAAGATGGACTTAACACCGTGATCATCCGTCCGAGAGGACTGTTCGGAATCGGCGATACAAGCATTATCCCGAGACTCATAAAGGCCAACAGGACGATCGGAATCCCGCTTTTTAACGGCGGAAAAAATGTTGTGGATATAACGTGTGTTGAGAATGTTGCGCTTGCGTTAAGACTTGCGATCGAGTCCGGGAGCGACAACGGAAAAACATACAATATCACAAATGACGAACCGACGGAATTTAAGAGCATACTTGAAAGTCTTTTTGACAAAATCGGAGAAGAAACCCATTACAGAAAACTGCCTCTCGGACTGGTTTATTTTCTGGCCACGTTACTCGAAGGAGTTTACAAACTTTTCCACATTTACAAAGAGCCTTCGATAACCAGATACACCGTTCTGACACTCGGATATTCACAGACACTTGATATTGAAAATGCAAAAAATGATTTGAACTATAAACCGATAATGACGCTTGAAGAAGGAATCATCAAGTACGCAAACGATCTTAAATCCCGAAAAGAAACTGAGTAAACTTTGGAATACAAAGGGATTTAAATCGCACAGCGACACTTAGGAAGGAATAATAAAATATGCAAACGATCTTAAATCGGGCAATTGATGAAGTAAGATATTACTCATGCGGTTACTGTGTAAACGATATGCGTTTTATCGTAAAAGACAGGGCTGTAAAAAAGAAAGAATTTCCTGCGGGAGTGTTTCTTCTTCATCACAAAAAATACGGATACATTTTGTTTGATACAGGTTATTCGGATATGAATTACAAATGCGGGATAAAAGGAAAATTATACAATTTTTTTAATCCGCTTAAGGTGAAAAAAGAAGAGGAAATAGCCGTACAGCTTCAAAAGGACGGGATAAAACCGGCAGATGTAAAATACATTATCCTGTCGCACCTTCATCCCGATCACATCGGCGATCTGAGAGACTTCCCGAAGTCGAAGATTATTTGTTCCATGAAGTGTTTCAGACAGTACAAAAAAGGAAATATCAAAGATCTTATTTTCACGGATCTTCTTCCGTGGGATTTTGAGAAAAGACTTTACAGAGTAAGAAAGTACGATTATCCGACTGAGTTTTTCAAAGGTTACGATCTGTTCAGAGACGGTTCGGTAATCTTAACGGATATTTCCGGACATGCAAAAGGACAGATTGGAGCATACCTTCCGGAACATGAAATATTTCTCGGAGCGGATGCCGCATGGGGACTTAATCTTATGAGCAAGGCGGACGAAATGAGCCCGCCCGCAAGACTGGTACAGAATAATTTCAGGGAATACAAAAGAAGTATCAGCCTTTTGCAAAAGCTGAATGAAGCCGGCATAAAAATTTATCTGAGTCATGATGTGATTTATAAAAAGGATTTGCTTAATGAGTAAACTTACTGCAATATACAATTTCGTTTCCGTAAGGTGGATTCGAAAGTTTTCAGACAGGGAAAAACTTGAAAAATATCAGAAGAAAATGGTGAGAAAACAACTTCTGTACATGAAGAAACATTCGCCGTTTTATGCGAATATCGATGTCGATGATTTTGCCTCTCTTCCGATAATGGACAAGAAATCGATGATGGAAAATTTCGATAAGTTAAACACTCACGGATTAAACAGAGACGAAGCTTTATCGCTTGCCATCGAGAGTGAAAAAAGCAGGGATTTTACACCGAAATACAAAGGGATTTCCGTGGGACTTTCATCGGGTACAAGCGGCCACAGAGGGCTGTTCGTCGTAAGCGACAAAGAGACGATGCAATGGGCGGGAGCGGTACTTGCAAAACTTCTTCCCAAGGGACATATTTTAAATCATAAAGTCGCATTCTTTCTTCGGGCTGACAACAACCTTTACGAGACGATAAATTCGCCTGTTCTGACATTCGAGTTTTTTGATCTTTTAAAGCCGATGGAAGAGCATATAGCGAGGCTTAAAGAATTTCCGGTAACCATTCTCGTCGCACCGCCTTCGGTGTTAAAGGAACTTGCGAAAGAGCAGGAAAAAGGCAGCTTAAATATCAGTCCGGAAAAGATCATTTCAGTTGCCGAAGTTTTAAACGAGGCGGATGAAAGATACATAAAAAAAGTTTTCGGAAAAGAGATTATCCATCAGGTTTATCAGTGCACGGAAGGCTTCCTGGCATGTACCTGCGAATGCGGTAAAATACACTTAAACGAAGACATAGTTTTCATCGAAAAAGAGTATATCGGAGAGAACCGTTTCGTACCCGTGATAACCGATTACAGACGAAGCAGTCAGCCGATAATAAGATATCGTCTCAATGATGTTTTAAGAGAATCGAAAGAAAAATGCGAATGCGGAAATCCTTCGCTCGTAATAGAAAAAATTGAAGGAAGGGAAGATGATATTTTCATCTTTTCAAAGGACGGAAAAGACGTTTGCGTATTCGCCGATTTCATAAGCAGATGCATGGTTTACGTCGATGACATCAGGGAATACCGCGTGGAGCAGATTTCAAGGGATGAAATAATAATCTACATCGACCGCGTTGATGATAAGACAAAAGAAGATACGATAAAAGAATTTAAGAGATTATCCGAAAAAATGAATTTTGACATGCCGCGAATAAGTTTTGAAGCTTATGTTACAACACCGGGCAGAAAAGTCAAAAGAGTGGAAAGGCGTTTCGAATATGAGAAAAATTAAAATAATCGGACACGGAGTTTATCTTCCGGAAAACAAAATAATGTTTGGAGATCAGACAAGATATCGTGTAAAGGAAGGTGTCACGCAGATTGACATGGCTTATGAGGCAAGCCAAAAAGCTCTTGCTTCGGCAGGTATCGCGATCGATGATATCGACCTTATCATTCACTCGGGAGCGGTTCCCGCACAGCTTATACCGGCGACGGCAACGCTTCTTCACGAAAGAATGGCCAAAGGAAAATCGATTCCCGCATTTGATGTAAATTCATCATGCACGAGTTTTATAACGGCGCTGGACATCGCATCTTTGTATATCGAAGCAGGTCAGTACAAAACGATTCTTATTGTGGGCTGTGACATAGCATCGGCAGGACTTAACGAAAATCAGAAAGAAAGTTACGAACTTTTTTCGGACGCAGCGGCAGCAGTTATCGTAACAAAGAGCGACTCAGAAAAACAGGGTGTTGAAGCAAGCCTTCAGAGAACGTTTTCGGATGGCGCCCATGCTACCGAAATTAGGGCAGGAGGAACACTTCATCCCGGATATATTTATAAACCTGAGGATCGCGCTGAATATCTTTTTGACATGCAGGGAAAACAGGCGCTTTTAACAACCGCGAGATATCTTCCGAGCGTGTTTGATGAATTTTTCAAAAAATACGATCTCACAATGGATGACGTAGATTTGATAATTCCGCACCAGGCAAGCAAGGCTCTTTCGATGTTTATGTCGAGGATGAAAATTCCCGAAGGAAAATATGCCGACAGGGTCAGCGAGTACGGAAACATGGTAGGTGCATCGGTACCTTTTATGCTTAGCACGCTTCTTTCCGAAGGAAAGATAAAAGAGGGAGACAGAGTGCTTCTCTGCGGTACTGCGGCAGGACTTACGGTTAACATGCTTTTACTCAGTTTGTGATAAAGGAGAGAGAATAAATGTATCTTGAAACTTTAAAGAAAATAATAAATGAAGAATTTTTTGTGGAAGAGGATAAGATTACCGAGGACAGCCTTCTTAAAGACGATCTCGGAATTGATTCTCTTGCGAGCATGCAGCTTATCCTCGATGTTGAAAAAGAGTATAATATTCATGTTGAAAACGAGGATGTTATGAGTATTGAAACTGTAGCGGATGTTATTAAACTTATCGACAAAAAGGTCAAAGGGGAAGCCTAATGGAAAGACGTGTTGTAATAACCGGACTCGGCGCGGTTTCACCAATAGGAAACAGCGTTGAGGAAAATCTTAACGGCATTAAAAACGGAGTATGCGGAATAGCAGAACCCTTGGATGAAAAACTCGCAGGCATTCCGATAAAGTTTGTCGGAGAGGTAAAGAATCTTAACATGGAAGAGTATCTCGAAAAAAGAGATATACGATTTTCGGCGAGATTCTGCAATTTCGCGAGAATCGCTGCAAAACAGGCATTTGCGGATTCAAAACTTACCGATTATGATTTTAACAGAAACGAATCGGGCGTAATGATCTCCTCCTCGATCGGCGGCGGTGATACGCTTGAGGATTCGATAAAAAATGACAGGATCGGACCGTATTTCATTCCGCAGAGCGCAATCCATGCCGCATCGGCAATGATCGCCATGGATTTCAAAATTCACGGCTGCAACTTTGCTTCGGTATCGGCATGTACCGGAGGAGCTTCCGCTGTGGGTGAAGCATATCTTAAGATCAAATACGGCCTTGCGGATGTTATGATCGCGGGCGCTGCAGACTCGGCACTTAATGCTTCGACGATAAACGGGTTTGCGGCAATGAGAGCCCTTTATAACGGAGATGACGTATCGAGAGCATCGATACCTTTTGACAGCGAAAGAAAGGGATTCGTTCCCGGTGAAGGAGCTGCGGTTCTTATCCTTGAAGACATGGAACAGGCATTAAAGCGGGGCGCTCATATTTATGCAGAGGTTGTCGGATACGGTTCCACATGTGATGCTTTTCATCAGACCGCTCCCGCATCGGACGGCGTATATTCCGCACTGGCCATGGAAAAAGCGATCAGGGATGCAGGTATTAAGATTACGGACATCGATTATATCAATGCTCACGGAACAGGTACGAAACTTAACGATTCGGCAGAATGCAAAGCTATCAAAAATGTATTCAGAGAGGATTACAGGCATCCTTACGTATCGTCGACAAAGTCCATGACGGGACACCTTCTCGCAGCGGGAGGAGCAATCGAAGCACTTTACAGCGCTTTGTCTCTTGAACACGGTTTCATCCCGCCTACAATAAATGTAATTACGACGGATGAAGAATGCGATATAAATCTCGTGAAAGGAAAAAGAATCGAAAAAGACTTGAGATACGTGATGTCGAATTCGTTCGGCTTCGGCGGGCAGAATGTTTCACTTGTATTCAGAAAGTACGAATGATGATATAATAAAACGAGGGTAAAGGAAAAGGCGAACAGAGGAGTGACAAATGGGCAATCCGGTTTTAAAAACCGTCTGTTTCTGGCCGGGCTGGGACAGGGTAGTTGATATTTACATTGAACGCAAAAATGAAATATCCGAGAATCTGAATGATGATGATACATGCAAAATAATTCTTCTGGAAAAAGGCGAAATTCAGGCAGAAAGTTTGGGAGAGAGTTTCAAAATAAAATCGCCTGCCCTTTTGATGCTTTCAAACAAAGACAGGATCGAAATCAGGGAATACAAAAAGGTAAAGATCACAACAGTTTACTTTAAGCCTTCGGTTATAAGAGAAGAATTCGAGTACGAAAAAATTGCGGCGAATGATTACACGAAAGACCAGTCAAAAACCATTTTTCATGATTATTATCTGATAGTTCTTTTCTTTGAGAATTTTTCTTTTGAAAACCGTATATTCGATCTTTCTCTTAATGAGTTTAACAAGATCAGGGAACTCATCGGCAATATGGAAAAACAGTTAAGCCTTCAGGAAGACGGATTCTGGCCCTGCAGAAGCAGGTCGTTTCTTATGGAGCTGCTTTACTTTATCAGTTATTCCTGCACCGAAAATCCCCTGCTGTATAACAGGGAACAGGAGACGAACGATGACTTTGCAAATATTGTCAAATTCCTTAATGAACATATAAATGAAAACATTTCACTTGATAGACTGACGAAAGAATTCTCGATTAACAGGAACAAATTAAACGAACTGTTTTTAAGCGAAACTTCTCTGACGTGTCTTAATTACCTCACGAAAATCCGTATCGATCTTGCGAAGATCATGCTTGCGAATACGGAGATAACCGTGAGCGAAGTAGCCCAGCGGGTTGGATATCCGGATTCGAATTATTTTGCAAGAACATTCAAAAAACAGACCGGATCATCACCGACCGAGTATAGAAGAAACGGCAGGAACAATGCCTGATGAATAAAAAACAGAGAAGACTGCTGCCGACGGAATTCGGGAATAACAGACAGGATCAATATCCTGCGAGTCCGCCGGATATTAAACTTTGTGCAGATAGTGCTAATAATCGTGCATATATTTCTTGTTGACAGATTAAATCCTGCGTATGATAAAGTTGCAAAATCAACGGAGGAGAATGATATGAAAAGAAAGAATGAACGATATTTATATTTACTGGCTTCAATGGCTGCGGGAGCTTTTTTAATGTTTTCAGGCTGTTCGTCGACAGAAACAGCGCCTGCAGATACCGAAGCGGAAATCAGTACGGCAAATACGAATGCGGCAGAAACGAATAACGATCAGGATGAAAACATCGAAATAGAGATTATTGATGATGTGTCCGATAAACCGTACATATACAATAATCTTTGCAAAGTGTGCGAAACATATGCCGATTATAATCTTCAGGCACCTGTTGAAACGGTTGCAGCGGAACTTAGAAAAGACACTTACAAGAGAATGATTCTCGAAAATCACACAGTCGAGAAAACTGATGGTAAAGTAACCGATACGATAGAATACCGTATCGAACTTGCAAATCCTTCCGAAAGAGCGGGACAGACACTTAAGGCAAAAGCTGTTTTCGAAAAAGACGGTGAGGAATGGAAGCTTTCTTCGAGAGAATGGAATGAGTGGAGAATCAAAAACATGGGCCTTTGCGGAAGCGACTGGTATAAAAAGGCCGATTCTTCCGCGATAAAGAACTGGTTCGGAAATGAAGTTCCCGAAGATGCCGAAGGCGATTTATACATTCATTTCAAAAGAAACATTTATTTCATCGGTACTGCAAAACAAAGCGATACCGAGTTTTCCGATGTGGCTATTGGGACCAACTTTTCCGGAACCATATATTTTGTCGGCGATGAAAAGCATGAAGTGAATTTTAAATGTATGGAAGGCGTGACGAACGAAGACGGATATATTTCGTTTAAGCTTGCCACAGATAACGGAGAAGAAAGCGTTAACCTCGGAAGCGATTATTCTTATATCACACCGATTGAAGCTGAAGCTGCTTTATCGGATGAAGCGAATGAAGATGCAGCAAATAAACTTACGCTTGATAAAATCGATACATTTAACGTAAGCAGCGAGAGCATTTATTACGGTGAATACAAAAAGGAAACCGGTGCAAATAACGGAAACGTAAGCCCCGAACTTACATGGGATAAAGTTGAAGGTGCATCAAAGTATGCGATTTTTATGATCGACCTTGATGACGGAATTTATCATCTTCACTGGTATGATCTGGTTGATGAATGCAGTGTAGCGGAAGGTGCATTTGACAAAAGCACGGGCTTTACGGGACCTTACCCCGAAGCACCTCACGAATATACAATATATGTTTTTGCGCTGAAAGAAGATACAGGCGACCTCGGCCTCAGAGTTGATGCGCAGGGAATCGATATTCAGACATTCATTGACACGCTTGAAGCCGACAAGCCCGGAAACATCATTTCTTACGGCGAAATAACAGCATCATACGAATTCTTCAAGGTATATTAAAAAACTTTTTTATAGTATATAATTAAAGAAAAGAATCTTTCCTAAGGAGAATAAAATGGACGGAGTATTTACAAGGGAACAGCCGGTTCTTCCCGGACTATGCGATTACAGGGCATGTCTTTCGGTATCGGAGTGCGCGAGACTCTTTATGGATATTGCAAGTTACCATGCTGAGACACTCGGGATAGGATATACCGGTTTCGAAGAAAGAGGTCTTTTCTGGGTTGCGGTCAAAACCCGAATTGAAATGAAAAGAAGAGTTAAAATGGCCGAAATGTTATATATTGACACATGGCCCGAAGAAGAGAGCGGATTCAAATGCAACAGGGATTATGAAATCAACGACGGAAAAGATGTGGTTGTTACGGGCAAGACCGAGTGGGCTATAATAGAATCCTCGTCTCACAAACCGCAGAAAGCAAAGGATGTTTATCCTTCGGACATAATTTTCCCCGACAGGTTTGCGTCCCCCGAACCCTTTGCAAAACTCAAGGGAGATTTTGAAGGAAGACTTCTTGGTACCTACAAGGTTAGAAGTGTCGATACCGATTACGGCAGACACATGAACAATGTGGTTTACATTAAAGTCATAGAAGGCCTTTTCAGCTGCGAAGAACTTGATTCCTTGGATTTCATGGAATTTGAAATACATTATAAAAATCCCTGCTTCGAAGGTGAAACAATAACGTTTTACGGTGAAGACAGGGATGGATATCTTGAGATAAAAGCTGTAAATGATGAGGGCAAAATAATCGTCCTCGCAAGACTTAAATAAAATACTGAAAGAATATGTTTTTTTGAAAACCATCCGTCGATTTACTCTTCGGATGGTTTTTCTGTCAGATAATCGATGATCGAATTGCTAATAACGAACAGTCCGTTATTGTTGGGATGAACTCCGTCGATAAGGTAAAAGATGTGGTTGCTCGCGTTTATATCCACGCGGTTGTTTGAATCGAGCCATTTAAGCCCCAGATCCTCGCTGATCGTTCTTCCGACTTCGCGATAGGTTTCAAGAGGTGAGCCGACAGCGGATTTGATCTGCGTTCCTCCCTCGAAATAATCGGTGTAGATCGGTGCGATGATCAGAATTTCCGCATCGGGATAAAAGGCCTGCAGCTTGTTTATTGAAGCACGGTAAGCCGATTCGTATGAATCGTAAGAACTTCCTTCGAAAGGCTCGTCGGAAGCATGGAAAGCCGGAACACCGTTGAAATAGTCATTTACCCCGTAATTAATTACAAATATCATTTTTTTGAAAGCGTCATGATTCTGTCTGAATCGTTCGACTTCACTTCTGAAATCCTCGTTATCCACGAGAGACAGATCCTTCGTTCCGAGGAAACAGTCCACGAAATTTCCAAAATTATCCATGGCTGACGAACCGCCGACCGCAAGGTTGTATGCGTCGCAGTCCGAAAGGCTTTCGCACATTCCGGGAATTGACAAAGGTCCATGATAGTTTCCTATTATACTGTCACCGAAGAATACCATTTCGTATTCGGACAGATCGTGGGTTATAACTTCTTCATCAAGACGGTCCGCAAGACGTTTTACATATTCCGCAGCAGTGTCTTTTGTCAGAAGATAGGATTTGTTGCAGACGCAGGAAACCAGGAGGCTGTAAGCCACGCTTTCCGCGGGAACGCCGTCCACGTAATTGTCTTTGCACTGGATGAGCCATTTTTCGCAGCCCGGTGCGAAAAGAATAACATTGTCGTTGTGGTAAAGCGTGTTTGTGACCGTTTCATATGTGGAAATCTGGGTTTTTCTAGTGTTTACATCCATCGAATACCAGTAATCGATACCCGGATAGGCCATTATCACATAAAATGTAACGTTGGGATATTTCTCGATCATTTTATTTATGTGATCGAATTCTTCGTATCCGTCTTTTGATGAAAAATAAACGGGATCGATCTCAAAAAACACATTTTTAATTCCGGTCTGTGCGATGGCCGTATCAAGCATTACGTTTATGTTGTCGCAGTCCTTTGTGGAAGGCCGGATAAATAAAGGCTTTGTTCCGGAGAAAACGGGGAAATCCTTCGGATCCGAAATATAGGAGCCGCAAAAACTGTAATAGAACGAATCGAAGTGCTCGTGCTCTATTTTGCTGATATTGTTCTGGAAAATCTCGTCATTGAAATAATCTATATTTTTATAGGAATAAACCGAGTAGTAATCGTCAGCGTAAATGCATTCTCCGAAAGCAAGAGCGGGAGAGCCGGAATTTTCGGAAACCGTGCCCGCATCCATGATCATATAGAAGGGCTTTGTATCCGTGAGAACTTCATCGAAAGGATTCTCATAGGTGTCGGTTAATCTTGTAACGGGTGTGAGATCGTCGAGAGACTTAACCGGAGCGACTCTCTGCGTTCCGTCGCTTATGAGACTCACTTCATTAATGATATAATCCGTGCAGTAGGAAAGAGGGATGTCAGCAGAAGAAAGGAAATTTACAAGCCCCGTGTATTTGCCTGTCAAATCTTCCGAAGGAACGGGCTTTTCCGTTCTGATCGTAAGAAGATTCGAATTGTCGAACGAATAACGGTTTTTGTAATTCTGCAGATTAAAAATAAGAAGAGTAGCGGGAACGAGGCAGAGCGCTGATATGGCCAGTCTGGCGGGAACGGGGAATTTAAAGCGAAGCCCGTGTATGAACAATCCCAGACAGACAAGCGCTGCCGATACTATCGGAAGGAAGTTTCCGAAGTTCGCCGCATCGGTTAATCCAAAATACGAAAGCAGAACCGCAGGAACGGTAAGAGCGATATATGTATATATTTTTCTGGCATGGAAAGAAGTGACAAAGAAAAGGTAACTGAGCGCAAAAATGCCATACACAGAGCTTACGGCATTAAACAGAGCATCCTTCCATGTCGCAAAACCTTCATAATAATATGTAAGAAAATATCTCGTCGAAAAGAAAAAGAAAGATCTTGTTGTCGTAAATCCATCCGCAAAGTAATGAGAGTTGTGGTCGACAAGATATTTTACAAAGGTAAGTTCGCCCAGAGTATTGTCGTTTAATACGGGTGAAAAATCTTTTTTAAACAGTAAAAAGGGTACAATAAGCCCGATTACAGGCAAAAGAAAAAAAACAGCCGAAAGCCAAAAAGGTGTTTTCTTCCTGTTTTTTATAATATTATTTTCATCACCGGTGGTGTTCTGCACTTGTTCGTTCATCGGATTTTGTTTCTTTCGGGGGAATTTTCATTCGGTCGGTATTCGAATTCTTACATTCGGATAATTCCGGTTTTCGAAGGGGATTCCGGTCTGAACAAAAAGAAACGAAAACGGAAAGCAACCATATAATATAATATTATTTTTTGCGTTTTTTTTCAATAGAATATGGACTGTTAAAGGGCAAAGAAAGGGTGTTTTTCACATTCTTTCGTGAAAAATCATTGTTTGGAATAAATGAAAAGGATTTTATTTGAAAAAATAAACGAAAAGCGTGAATAATATCCTGAAAAACGAAATAAGATTAAATTGCGCAAAGATAAGAGGCACATATAATTGACGGCTAGTATAAATGATGATAAAATTTTAAAAAAGTTTTTGTAATCTACAGAAAGATGGTGAGAAAATGGACAACAACAATTTAACAAATGATAACCAGGTTAACAACGAAGCAGTAAACGCTGCTCCTGTAAATGAAACTGCTGCAGAAACAGTAAACGCTGCTCCCGTAAACGAGACTCCTTATCAGGATGCTTCTGCATATACTGCTCAGACAGCAGAGGCAGCTCAGACAACGTATACATACACAGCTCAGACTGCTTCAGCCGGCACCACAGAAAGCAATGGCTTAAATGTATTCGGACTTATCGGTATGATT
>JAIKXN010000075.1 GCA_024684055.1 Lachnospiraceae bacterium
CAAAGATGAAAAAGATATCAGAATTAACGTCTACCTCCCCTGTTACGGCTTATAATCTGCTGGCACCCTTTACCGAAACGACGCCATCTGAAGCTAAACGAACGATCGAAGCTTTAGACTGCGTTATTCGAGCAGGAAACAATATCCTAGCAAAAAAAGTAAAGGAGGAAAGCAGATTATGGGAAGACCTCGAAAGAAAGTCCCAGAGATCGTCGAAGAAAAGCTGAAAATCGCACACGAACTTGTGCGTGACGAAGTAGCCAAAATGGCGAACAGTCAGCTTGACGACGCGCTGGTACAGGTTATGAAGCCGAATTACCGGAATTTCATTAACCAGGAGACAGGCGATGACAGCTCTGTAAAGCTGATCTACGACTGTTATAAAGCCGAACTGATAACGAAAAAGGACTGGGAAGAATACCTGATCGCAGTCCTGATGAACTATATTAAAGCGTTCATCATGGAGAAAAAACGTTATCAGCTCGGGATAGAGATGAACGATCTCATTATGGACGGAGTCTTGGCGATCGCCGAGAAATCGGACGTATACGACCCGACTCAGGCGAAACCGACGACATACTTTGTAAAGTATATCGATCAGTTTACGAAACCGTCCGAAGAGATCACGGCGAAAACGACCCATTACAACGCAAAGGCGAACAAACTTCGCAAGATTGCACTGGACAATGGGTTCAGCGGGTTGGATGACTCGAGGCTTACACCGGAATATCTTTCTACGATTTCCGGAATCCCCTTAACAACCGTTATAAAAACGCTGGAATCAAACAAGACAAAGCGTGTGTCCCTGGAAGCGATCCAGGAGAACGGTGATGTTATGACAAGTAAGTTTGAGACGCCGGAAGAAGCGATGTTAAAGAAAGAACAGCATGATTTCTTAATGAAACACGTTGACAAATTGACACCGCTGCAGCAGTTCGTCATCTATCACTGTCTGCTTGCCGAAGATGGTGAGCGTATGTCGTTTAAGAATATGATCAAGATTCTTAATCGACCCGAGGTAAGGGAAAGGTTTGCGGACGAATACGACAATCGTCACGCGATCGACACGAAATGGGTCCAGAAGATCTATTCGCAGGCTATGATGGACCTTCGGTATAATCCCAAGATTGCGGATTATGCGGATTGCAGGTTCAAGAGTGACTTCGAGTTTGAACAGGCAACCGAAGAAGACATCTGGAGAACCGAAGACCGGATGCAGTGCGAAGACATCGGTCTGGTCGCAAAAGTGTCGCGCAAGCGCAAACCCGCCGAAGAAAAGCAGGGGTTCGTGGATGAAGATGAAAATCCATGAACATGGAAGCAATAGCATAACATCTTTAACGGAAAAGGCCCTTCGGGGTCTTTTTCTGTTATGTTTATAAGTATTTCTGTCATATTTAGCGTAAATGTTGCACATTCTTATGATTTAAGTTAAGAAAGGTGGTGAATGCTATGGCAGAATTAAAAGGAACAAATGCGCCAATCGTTGATCTTGCGCCTCAATCGATTGAATTGATCGAAGAACTTGCTCTTCCGGAAGAAGCAAAGAGTGGCATATACCAGGCTTTAGCGGAAATTCAGAGCGATATGGATTATCAATCGGAAATTTTCGTGATAAACTCCGGCACGAAGGCAGCGCCGTCCTTAGATGTGTATCGCTCGGACTATACGAACGAACCGATCGGCATTGTGCATGCGGATGAACATCGGGTAGGTTTCGAGATCTGCGGAAATCATCAGGCAATTTCAGAAGCCTTAAAGGAGTTAGCGGAGGCTCCGAACGATCTGGAGCAGGCTATGGCAGAAAAGATCGCTAATGATCCGTTGTTGTCAGATGCCGCGAAAGGCGACCGCGCAACTGCATTCTGCATGATGCAGGAGCAGATGAAAAAACTGAAACAAGACTCGAAAGAGATTAAGATCGAGCTGAAGCAGAATTACCGGGATGACAAGGAAGCGTTAAAAGGTCTGCAGACGGAGATGCGGAATTTACTGAAGCAATCGGAGCGAGAAGGGATGAGTCCCGAATTAGCCAAGCAGATCGGTCAAAAAGCGAATGAGATAGAAGAGGCGACCGCAAGGGTTATAGAATACAAAAAGGAACTTCAGTCTACGAAAACATCTTTAGGACAAGCAATTTCGAACGCCACGGATTCCGTTAAACAGGAGATTGTCAACACGGTTGACAAAATCGGTGTTCTTATGTCTACGGGAATCCAAAGTGGCTTAGAATTTATGCACGGCATGAAAAGCGATGTTAAACTCGTTCTTGATAAGTCTAAAGTGGCGGGGAAGGGCATATTCGCAAAACTGGAGGAACGCTCCGAAATGCGATATCGCATGGAATTAGAAAATCAGTATAAAAATGAAGAATTACAACAAAAACACAATAATTTCATCGCTGACAAACTCCAGAGTCTTCATAATTTTAGAGAAACAGCGGTCAATCGAATCGAAAACGCTGGAAGAGTGCTGCAAGGTAAGGAATTAAAAGAATTAACGCCGTCGGAATCTGTGGGGAAATTATATAAACATTTTCGTACCGCGGCAACACACAACGGCTACAATATGAATATTATTATGTCGAAATACAAAACATCATATGACAAATCTCTTGATAGATTAGCCGAGATTCAAAAAGAGCGGCAGAAATTAAAGATGAAAGAATCCAAAGGATTGCAAAAAGCTGCCGAAAAAGCAGCCAGTCAATATAAAAAATCTGACTGCAACTGGTTTGGGTCTGATCGATAAAACGATACATTGATAATACATGCAAACCACACCTCTGTACAGGTCTCCGTTAGAGGTGTGGTTTTTATTTAGAAAAAGATGTATCATAATTTTGTACGGAAAAATATTTTTCCAATTTATTCTTCCATATTTAGTGTAAAGAAAAACGCAAACACTATATTTAGTGCAAGATATAAATAAACGGAAAGGAAAAAAATAATGGGACTGTTTAGCAAGATTAAAGAGAAAATCAATAAAAAAGAAGAAAAAGCTTATATGGATGATTACAGAGCAGGCAAGATCACTTGGGACGAAGCAATGAATAAATTGTGTGGCGAAATATATGATGCGATGGTCAGCCATAGCAAAGCACACCAATTCAATAAATGGGGGCTGTATAGGCATGTGAATTACGATATACCGGACGCATCCAAGGATATCGATATGTATATTAAAGCAAAAGAAACCGGCATTTTAGAAAGACCGGACGGATCTGTCGAAAAAAATGAAAAAGATGTTGCATTATCAATGCGCTGCATTGAAGAAATTATCAAAGGGTATGACTCTATAGAGACAAAAATTAACATTAACAAAAACCATGCTTGCATTGTCTGCTTAAGCGGTTTTTCTTATATGACGTTATATTTTGAACTTTTACGCGACCATAATCATGAAGAATTCAGTTATCCTAAATTATATGACAGAATAATAAAGTCGCGCGAAAATGGCTACGCAACGAGGTATGGAGCATCGAAGTTTTACGATTGTGGCCGTTACACTGCAAAAAAACCATTCATCTATGATGCTTATGACTCTTACGATGTTTCAGTTTATGATAAATTCGATGTTGCAAATACAAAACTTGGTCGAGGTTCGGAGTTAGATGACGAACGCGCGCTGCACGATGCTATTACTTTCCGTTATTGCATGGGCATTGGAGAAATAATGATGTCCGCATACAAGGAATCACAGAGACCGGACTTCGATGGAACTTTTGACCGAATAATTAATGACCATGGTTTTATTCTCGATCAAAACGGCGAATTGTTGGAAGAAGATATTTATGCGCAATGGAAACCTATCGACGATAAAGGTATATTAGGCTCGGAGTATATAGCTGAAGCGGCAAAACATTATGACGAAGAATACTCAAAAATGATTCAACAACACACAAAAGCCATGAGAGAAAGAATGTCGAACACGGCAAAAAAGACAACTTGGATCAATCATAACAAAGGATAAAACAATGGGGCTGCTCAGTAAGATTAAAGAGAAAATCAGTAAAAAAGAAGAAAGAACCTATATGGATGATTACCGAGAGGGTAAGATCACATGGGACGAAGCTATTTTGCATGCCAGCAGCGATGTGGCGTTTACAATGTTATGCAGAATAAAAAGTCAGCAAACCTACAAATGGGATCTGTATCAACATAACGCTGTCGAGAAAAACAAAAAAATTCAGCATGTAAAAGATTATATCCAAGCAAAAAAGGATGGTTATATGTACAACCCAAATTCTGGAGAAAACATGACCGGTGCCATCTTGGAATCCAATTTAAACTGTATTAAAAATCTAGTAGATATGTATAACAATAGATTCGATATAAGC
>JAIKXN010000149.1 GCA_024684055.1 Lachnospiraceae bacterium
TTTTACTCTAAAAGTTCATACTGCAGCATCTCACACTTCAACTTGCTGCCCTCTGTAATCTCCTGAGGGAGAAGCGCTCTTGCCACCAGTTTCAGATCATCGGATTCCTTGTCAATCCTCTTAAGTTTTACGTAATCTCCATCAAAGGAGTCTACGATATATATTGCCTTTTCCAGATTCATTGCGATTTACCTCCTTTATGTCAGATACCAGTTCAAGCATTTTTTCTGTAATTGTATACGGCGGGTTGTAACTATCCATAAACTCAATTACCTCATTTTATCTTGCTTATTATCTTACGTATTTTAGTCCAAATGTCAATTCACCGAGTTTGGTTTTCCTCCGAAAAAGCCGCGTAAATTCAGACTTTAGTCCTGCCCCGATACATTAATTTTTGTCTCTTCACAACTATGATGCTATAATAAATTTACAAATCATTTTGGAAAGATAATAATATGGCAGAAAAGATAAAAGTATCGGATTTTACGGATCCGGAAACAAAAATATACAATATGCGCTCGGAAACAATGCTCTATAGAATGAATGAGCCGGCGCCGGGAATTTTTATCTCCGAAACGGAACTCGTAATAAGACGTGCTCTTGCTGCCGGTTACGAACCCATTTCGCTTCTCGTTCTGGAAAATGAACTCGAAAACCTGAGCGGATTGATTGAAGAATGCGAAAAAATATTCATAACGGCAGACCGTTATGATGAAGAGGCGTCTTTTCCTGTTTATTACGCGGCTTACGAAACCATTAAAGATTTAATCGGCTTCCCGTTAACGCGAGGTGTTCTTTGTGCCATGAAGCGTAAAAAACTTCCCGACGTCAATTCCATAATCGCAAACGCGAGGAACATCGCTGTCTTTTGCGATATAGAGAATCCGACCAACACAGGAACCATTTTCAGAAATGCCGCTGCACTCGGTATTGACGCCGTAATACTGCACAGAAACTGCTCTGACCCGCTTTATCGAAGATCTCTTCGCGCAGGCATGGGCTGTCAGTTTGCAATACCCTGGACATCATGCGATGACCTTAACGTTTTAAAAGAAAACGGATTTCACTTTGCCGCCTTTGCTTTGAGAGACGATGCATTAACGCTTGAAGAATTCGCGGCGGAAAACATTGAGAAAAAGGCTCTGCTTCTCGGAAACGAGGGCTTCGGTCTTTCAGACGATACACTCGCACTCTGCGATTCGGTAATAAAGATTCCCATGCGGGAAGGCGTCGATTCCCTGAACGTGGCAGTCGCCAGCGGAATCGCGTTTTACGAACTGACTAAGTAAATGAATCAGTCAATTGATGTACACTGAAAGTGCCAAAAGGCAATATTACAGTTTTATTCAGCATTCGCTATAAATCAAAAAGAAAACCTGAAGAAATATCTACAAAAGGAGTTTCAAAATGTCAAAACTTGCTGTTTTATTCCCGGGACTCGGTTATACATGTGAAAGACCTCTGTTGTATTACGGCGGAAAACTCGCCGCAGAAGCCGGATTTACCGAAAGACATATCATCAAATACGAGAAAATAGATAAGACCGGTCTTCAGGGCAACAAAGAAAAGATGCTCGAAGTTTACAACTCGTTATATCAGTCAACTAAGAAGGATTTATCGGAAATCAACTGGAATGAATATGACGAGATTCTGTTTCTTTCGAAAAGTATAGGAACCGCTGTTGCAGCCACTATCGAAAAAGATCTTCTTGGATCACCCGAGACGAAAGATCTTAATATCCGTCAGATCCTTTTCACTCCGCTTGAACAGACTTTTATTTTTCATCCGAAGAATGCCATAGGTTTCATCGGAACGAATGACCCCTGGTGTGACTCATCCGAAGTTATCCGTCTTGCAAAAGAACAGAATATTCCGATGAGTGTTTACGAAGGTGCCAATCACTCACTCGAAACAGGCGATGCGCTTAAAGATATCGAAAATATCAAAGATGTCATGAATGTTGTGAGCGGTTATCTGAATATTGGCAGATAGAATACTACCCTATCAGCTTAATCAATCATATAATTTGCACTTAAATCAAAAATGCAATTGCCTGACACAGCTAATTCCAGGCATAAATTCCAATTATATTACATATTTAATCGCCTTTATTTATTGTGATAAGAATACGTTTGATACGCTCATTTTTCGCGTGCCAGACCGTCTCTAACGGCCAGGGCAGATCCAGCACATACTCTCTGTCGCTTTCAGAGAGTTCTTCCAGTTTCTTAATGAATGCTTCTCTGTCTTTATAAAGGCGTTTTCCAAAGTCTATGGCTGCGTATTCCGCGTCACTGCTTTCGTCATCGATTATAACCTGTTTAAAGCTCGTATGACCGTATTTATCCTGCACCTTCTCGTAATTAACTCTTTTTCTCGCACTTTCATTCCCAGGCTCTGATAAAAGGATTACGTTGGTATCAAGAAGGTGTTCCCACATTATCTTCCTTATTCTCTCGACGGGAATCGGAAAATCAAGTTTATCATGGATTTCTTTTGCAGAATATCCTTTGTCCGTAAAAGCTCTTACCGCATCTCCAGCGGCAAAATCCACCGCGAAATTAGATAAAGCCTTATTAAATAAATCATTGCTCATATTTTCATCCAAAAAAGTGACAGAAATCTTCCGTCACTTGAATATATCCTGCTGCATCATTTCATTCCACGCTTCGTTGGTTCGAATCATCTCTTTGTGCTGCATAATCCGGTTTCTGTCGCTCAAAATGGCAAGCATTTCATCCACAATCTCCCCCTCGGGCAAATGATCATAATGAGAAAGGTACCCGATCATTCTCTGCGCCGTAAAATCCGTATTAAGATTCTTCGTTACAAGGTCGCAGAAAGGCTCGGGATATCCGTCTTCGCACATAATCTTATATAATTCTTCGCTTAATGGTGATTTGGGCTTCATAAAAGTTCCTCATACGCGACAATAATATTTTGAAACAACCCCTTATAACAAAATAATGCGGCTAGGGGAGCCGCATTAAATATATAGGATCCGTAGGAAAGGGGGGAGCCTCTCTTACGGTGAAAGGTGATTATAATATACCAAATATTGCAAAGAAATACAATAAATTTTCAAATTTTTTAAAATTTTTAGAATCTGTCCCTCTTTATTTAATAAATTATCGGGATAAAT
>JAIKXN010000258.1 GCA_024684055.1 Lachnospiraceae bacterium
ATCTATTCAGGCCACATTAAGAGTGAATTATGCACTCCCACGGGCGCCGCATTGCTTAAACATTTTGCAACTTCTTTTGGCGAGATGCCTGTAATGACTGTTGAAAAGATCGGATACGGAATGGGTAAAAAAGACTTCGAGCAGGCTAACTGTGTCAGAGCATTCTTTGGCAATACTTCGGACAATACGGGAGAAGTAACGGAGTTATCATTCAATGTTGATGACATGACCGCGGAGAGGATAGCATTCGCGTGCGAGATGTTTTATGAAGCCGGCGCAAGGGAAGTTTTCAGTGTTGCCTGCGGCATGAAAAAATCAAGACCCGGTACACTTATAAGCGTTATATGCGACGAAGAGAAAAAGGAGATAATCGTAGAAGCTATCTTCAAGCATACGACCACCTTGGGTCTTCGTGAGACAAAATACAAGAGATATACACTTGAGAGAAATATATTGAAAAAAGATACGCGATTCGGAAGCGTAAGAATCAAGCAGTCCGAGGGATACGGCGTTAAGCGAGAGAAGTATGAGTATGAAGATCTCGCACGTATCGCCCGCGACAACAAGATGTCGATTGAAGAAGTAATCGACCGGTTAAAATCAGAACAATAATCTATTTTCTGATATTTGCACGCTTGGATTTTTTAGCCTCATACAGGCATTCATCAGCTTTGTTGGTGAGATCTGTCACAGAGTAATCCTCCGTGCAGACAAAGCTTACATAACCCGTGGAGAATTCCACATAATAAGGCTTATCAGAAGTATCATTGAAGGCTTTACAATTTTCTTTGAGAGCCTTCAATATCTTTTCGGGGTCGGACGGATCATTGCATATCATGAATGATTCGAATTCATCACCGCCGATTCGTCCGCATACTACTCCGTCTTGTCTGAAGCTGAATATGGTTTCTTTTAATATTCTGGATGCGTTTTCAAGCGCAAAATCCCCATCCCTATGACCGAATTCATCATTGATCTGCTTAAGGTGATCGAGATCTGAAAAGAAGATCGTAGCTGTCGCACCTAAATGTGTATTAACTTCCGTAACCACATTTTCCATGAAGCCTCTTCTGTTTAAAAGACCGGTCAGCGGATCAGTTGAAGATACGAAACTTAATACCTGATTTTTGTCTCTTAATTCCTTAAGAGTACGGTATAATTGCTGCTTGGTCTCGTTCTCGAGACGGCTTATCTGCATATAGGCTTTAGCCGTACTTATCTGAAGTGCGGTAGAGTACATCATGCCTATGGAAGATGAATCTATTTCGCATAGGAGTATTCCATACTGGTAAGTTTTGGCAAAAAGCATGAATGCCATATAGGTGTGCTTAGCAGTATCAGGATATTGAGATGTGAAGCCGTCCTCTTTTGTAACAAGAGGTCTCTTTCCCTTTTCATATACCGTAACGGTTGAATCCTCATATTTTGCAACCAGCTCAAGTGCGTTAGGGCAGACGAAGAGTTCTTCTCTGTCACATTTCAGAGGCTCTTCCATTAAAAACATATATGCCGATTTGGCACCCTGATTGACCGCATTCTCAATGGCCAGGCGGTTAAAAGCATTCTCGTCGTCAACCTTTTCAATCATATATTGAATGGTTGCGGGAGCGGTCCAGCTCTGATCAAGGAGCATCATTATTCTGCTTTCATCATTTCTCATTACAAAAGAAGTAATATAGGTATCCGTCGTTTCAAGCATCTGAGAGAGCTTAATAAGGATATCTTTATTACTAACCTTATTCATGAAAACCTGAATTATCTGATGATAAGATTTTAAGAAGCCCGAATAATTAAGTATGGTTCTGCTGTCCTTGGCGCATAAATCCTTGATACCAGTGAGTGCTTCTTCACGAAGATCCGCATCGGAATATGCATCTTCGTTTTCGCTCATTTTGGTTAACTTCTCAATTAACGATCTGAAATATTCTTTTCCGTTTTCTTTTGATTCTTCGGAAGCTATGCTTAAGTAAGAGCCTGCGGCAGCGGTCGATACCGCATCTTCTATTGTTGAAGCGTCGGAAGAATTTTTAATCTTATCAAGATATTCGCTCAGTGAGTATGTATTCTTGGAATGAGCTGCCTTACAACCGCAGGACTGACGCTGTAAAAACTGAGCGGGAAGTTTTATCTTGACGGGCTTGGGATCCTTACACAAGGACACAGCGCATTTAAGGGCGCGATAACCCATATCAAGGCCGTCCTGATTGGCTGTGGTAAGAGGCGGATCCATTCGCTGCGCGAATTCAACATCGTCATATCCGGTAACAGCGAGATCTTTTCCGGGAACAAGTCCTCTTTTTTTGCATACATTATATATACTTACCGCCATTTCGTCGTTGGCGGCTACGATTGCTTCTGCATCGGGATAGCGATCAAGGAGGGCTTCTACCAGATGGTCGACATCCGATGAGTAATCACCGTATTCAATCATGTCGTCTTTCACGACAAGATCGTATTTTTTCATTGCATCGCGATATGCCCTCTCTCGCTCGTTAGAATCCGTGTTGTTAACGGGTCCGCTCAGGTAAAGGATCTTTCTGTATCCGTGATGGGAAAGCAAATGATCGACAATCGTATACATGCTGCCGTAATTATCGCTTATTATGAAACTGTCATTGCATTCTTCATCGTATTCTTCAAGTATTACGAGGGGTACACTCCGAAACTTGGAGGTAAAAGATTCTCTGTCGTCACGATCTAAATATATGCACAGAGTTCCGTAGGATATGATGAGAGCATCAAGTCCCGCGATTAAAGAATAATCATATAATGAATTGTATTGGTAATTGTAGGATGACAGATCGTTTTCGTCGAAGTTCCAAAACTCTATGGCGCTTCCCTGAGCTCCTACCAGGAATGTTATATTGACGTTCTCGCTTTTGGCAGCTTCGCAGATACCTCGGATGAGTTCCATAGGATGCTGCGTATTGACATTGCCGACCATAACGCCTATTTGATAGATCTTTTCAGACATAACCCATACCCCTAAAACATATATATGAATTATAACATTTATGATATAAGGGTAAAATATAAAAAAACTGGATTATCTTGACGAAAATAAGCAAAAAATTGTTGACAATGGAAAAAAAACTAATTATTATGATTTCACATACGTTAAATGCAATGAAGGAATTATGCGTCGTTTGGAAGTTACAGAGAGCCGGTGGTTGCTGGGAACCGGTACAGAAGAACGAATTGCAGTCTCACTCCCGAGCAGGACTCTCGAAAGTCTTATAAGATAAGAAAATAAAGAGTTTCGGCAAGCTCCGTTACCAAGGCTGAAGATATGATAGTATCTTACTGAGTGACTTATTTAAGTAATATGGGTGGTACCGCGGAAGAAATTTCGTCCCAAAGATTAGAGGTAATCTAGTCTTTGGGACTCTTTTTATTTAGAAAGGACATAAACATGAACAAGATTTTCATTGCCGATTCAACAATCGCAACAAGTTCTGCCAACAATGCATTTTCCATGAGTTTTAAAGAAAAAATGGAAGTTGCCAAAAGACTTGAAAAGATTAAAGTTAACGTGATTGAGATGCCGAAGGCCGTAAAAAAAACAGATGCACTGCTTATCAAGTCCCTGTCTTCCATGATTAAGGACAGCGTGATTTCGGCAGCGGCGGGTCCTGACAAGGCGGAGATTGATGCGGCAGCAGATTCCATCAAGAGTGCCAAGAACGGAAGAATCAGAATTCTTGTTCCTGTTTCTGCCGTACAAATGGAATATATTTTAAAGGCAAAGCCCAAGGCAGTACTCGAAAAAGTGCCCGAAATGATAGCTTATGCAAAGACTCTTTGCGAAGATGTTGAAGTTTCATGCATCGACACATCAAGAAGCGAAAAGGAATTCGTGGCAACATTTGTAAAGAGTGTCATCGAAAAAGGAGCTACAGTAATTGATTTCTGCGATACCGCAGGAACATGGCTTCCCGAAGAAACATCGGAATTTATTAAATATATGAAGGAAAACGTTTCCGGAATCGAAAATGTTACGATTTCGGTAACCTGTTCGGATGAAATAAGGCTCGGAAATGCCAATTCAGTGGCAGCCATCAGGGCAGGCGCTGCACAGGTTAAGACAACTCTGGTAGGAAAGAGCGCACCCAAAATCGGACATTTTGTAAATCTTATTTCCGAAAAAGGCGAGGCAATCGAAGTTGCAATCGATATTCCCAGAGCCGAGTTCAACAAGACTCTTCGTCAGATGACATGGATTGAAGGCGAGAATCAGGGAATCAAGATTACCTTCGAGGAAGAGGAAAAAGAAAAGAACGAAGAACTTAATCTTGACGAAACAGCAGATATATCAAAGGTTATCAAGGCAGTTAAGAAACTCGGATACGATTTATCCGATGACGACAATGCCAAAGTATACAAGGAATTCAGAAGAGTTTCCGAGAAAAAGAAAATCGGAACCAAGGAAATGGAAGCAATTATCGCAACAGCTGCTCTTCAGGTTCCCGCAACATATCAGCTTGTTGATTTTGTAATCAACTCAGGAAACATCATTACACCGACAGCTCATGTTACTCTTGAAAAAGAAGGCAATGCGCTCAAAGGTTTAAGTTCGGGAGACGGTCCCATTGCTGCAGCATTCCTTGCTGTTGAAATGATTGTCGGACATCATTACGAACTCGATGATTTCCAGATCCAGTCGGTTACCGAAGGAAGCGAGGCAGTCGGAAACGCACTTGTTAAACTTCGTTCAAACGGAAAACTCTATTCGGGAAACGGTATTTCAACAGATATCATCGGAGCAAGTATCAGAGCATACCTTAACGCGATCAACAAGATTGTATACGAAGAAAAACAGGAGAGAAAACCTGACTGAAAGAAATAAAACCTTTTCTTTTGATTCATATACACAGGATTAAAACCGGAAAAGAATATATGGATAAAACATGGCAGGATATGTACGATGCCGCAAAGGCCATGCTTAATGAAAAATTAATATCGGAATTTGTAACTGCAGGAGGAGTATCGGCAGCAGTTTTATCAAAATCCGGCAAATACAAAGATATAGATATAATGATTGATTATAAAAACAATCGAGTGATGAAATTAGGCGAATTGACACCTGAATGGTGGATTGATTAATCGGAGGTTTTACTTAAATGAAATTAGCGTTTTCAACTAACGGATGGGATGACTTTGACTGGTCGGATTTTTATGTGACTGCAAAAGATCTTCAGTTCTCAGGTCTCGAAATTCATGATATCAAAAGAGAAGTTTTTTCAGGAAAAAACAGACCTTTTAACAACGAAAACATTGTTGAAACTGCCAGAAAGATTGCTCAGATGAGTCTTGAGATTCCCGTAATCGATGCTGTTTGCAACATCGCAGATCCTGACAAGATTCAGGAAAACATTGAAGACATCATGGAATATATCAGAATTGCAAAGATTTTAAAATGTCCCGCAATCAGACTTCGTGCGGGAAAAAGCAATGACGATGTCAATACATCTGACGAACCCGTAATCGAATGTATCAAGGCTACTTACAGAGAAGCTGACAATAACGGCGTATCGCTTCTTATTGAAACTGTAGGACCTTATGCAGATACGGAAAGACTTCGTAACGTACTTAATGTTTTCGCAAGAGACAACGTCGCTGCGGCATGGGACATCCATCATACCGTAAGATACGGAAATGAAACCGCAGAACAGTCAATTCAAAACCTTGGCGCATACGTACTTCACGTGCACATCAAGGATTCGGAAGTTGTTGACGGACAGATTGAATACAGACTTATGGGCGAAGGTACACTTCCCATCGATGATTTAATGGGAGCTCTCCGTTCGATCAATTACGATCATTATATTTCATTTGAATGGATTCCCGCATGGCTTGAGGAATTATCGGACCCCGGAATCGTATTTCCTCATTTTATCAATTTCATGTCACAGTATGAGCAGGAAGCCAAGGTTGTCGGAAAGACACTTTATTCAAACAAGGCCGGCACAGGTAAATTCATCTGGAAAAAAGAAGAGATTATTGACAAGACATTCCCTCAGGTACTCGATCGAATGGTTGAAGAATTCCCCGATCAGTACGCTTTCAGATATACGACTCTTGATTATACGAGAACATATTCGGAATTCAGGGATGATGTTGACGAGTTCGCCAAGAGTCTGATCGCACTTGGTGTAAAACAGGGTTCCCATGTAGCCATCTGGGCGACCAATGTTCCTCAGTGGTATTTATCATTCTGGGCATGCTGCCGCATAGGTGCCGTTCTCGTTACAATGAACACGGCGTACAAGATCCACGAGGCAGAATACCTTTTAAGAAACTCCGATACTCATACGCTTGTTATGATTGACGGTTTCAGAGATTCCAATTATGCAGAGATCATTCAGGAACTCTGTCCCGAGTTAAAAGACAATACACCCGGAAAAGCTCTTCACTGCAAGCGCCTTCCTTTCCTTCGTCATGTAATAAACGTTTCAAGCAGACAGCCCGGCTGCCTTACATGGGAAGAGGCATTGGAGATGGGCAAGAGCGTTCCCATCGAAGAGGTTTACAGACGTTCATCTCTTGTTGACAAGCACGACGTCTGCAATATGCAGTACACATCGGGTACAACCGGATTCCCCAAGGGTGTTATGCTTACACACTACAACGTAGTCAACAACGGTAAATGTATCGGTGACAGAATGGACCTTTCAACTGCCGATCGAATGATGATCCAGGTTCCCATGTTCCACTGCTTCGGCATGGTACTCGCAATGACAGCATCAATGACACACGGCGTTACATTATCACCCATTCCGTACTTCTCAACAAAGCCTGCACTTGCATGTATCAACCAGGAAAAGATCACTTGTTTCCATGGTGTACCTACAATGTTTATCGCAATGCTTGAGCATGAGGATTTCCCGAAGACAGACTTCTCACACATGAGAACAGGTATCATGGCCGGAAGCCCCTGTCCCATCGCAGTTATGAGAGATGTTGTTGAAAAGATGCATATGACCGAGATCACGATTGTTTACGGTCAGACGGAAGCATCACCCGGATGTACGATGTCAACGACCGACGATCCTCTGGAAGTAAGAGTTACAACGGTCGGCGGACCTTTGCCCGGTGTTGAATGTAAGATAGTGGATCCCGAAACAGGTGAAGAATGTCCCGACGGAGTTAACGGCGAATTCGTTGCCCGCGGTTACAATATAATGAAGGGTTACTACAAGATGCCTCTGGCAACAGCTCAGGCAATCGATGAAGACGGATGGCTCCACACAGGTGACCTTGCCTGCAGAACACCCGAAGGCAACTTCAAGATCACAGGTCGTCTGAAAGACATGATTATACGTGGCGGTGAAAACATTTATCCCAAGGAAATCGAAGAATTCATTTATACATACGATAAAGTAAAAGACGTTCAGGTAATCGGCGTTCCCGATGAAGCACTCGGCGAAGAAATTCTCGCTGCAGTTGTTCCCAAGGAAGGCGAAACAATTACCGAAGAGGAGATCAAGAAATACGTATTCGACCACATGGCTAAGCACAAAGTTCCAAAGTATGTCGATATCGTAGACGGCTTCCCCATGAACGCCGCAGGAAAGATCCTCAAGTACAAGATGAGAGAAGCTGCAGTGGAAAAGTATAATCTTAAGAAAGCTGACAGCATCGAAACCGCATAATAAAAAGCCTGACTTCGTGTCAGGCTTTTTTATATATTCGCCCTCCTCTTTAATTTATAATAGAAGTAGTTTCTCCGTTTTCGTTGACGGTGAAGTCATGCGGTTTGACGGGGGCGCTGCAGTGAGGGCATTTGTCGTGGAAACCTACGACGTAGATACCGCCGCAGTAGTCGCATGCTTCCTGATCCACGAATGTGTCGGGACAGGGAACTGCGGTGCTGTAACCCTTGTCACGTCTGGGATTGATGTCAAGGCCTAAGATGAAGACGCCTGAAATAAACAGGATAAATGCATCACAGAAAAGGATAATCCAGATGTTAGCATGCCTTTTCATTAACATCGGGCTGATCGTCTCGAAGGCGTTTATAATGGCATCGCCGCGTGACATCTTATTTTCGCGCAGGAAGTTTTTGTGAAGCGTTGTTGTAAATTCAGAGGTTATATAGCCGAAAAGAGGATTGTCCGTATCATCGCCCTGCATGCCTTCCCAGTACCAGTCGTTAAATTTGGGGTCGGGATCTACCGGTTCGGAATATGCAATAAGCCAGTGTGATTCATCATCAAAGGAATTAACGTAGGCGTCATATGCAAAGTTTTCGAAATCTTGGTAATTACCTTCCCAGTCTTCGTTGTGAACGGTCAGCACTGCCGGGATAACGCCTGTCTTGTAGTAGAAGTCTTCAAGCGTTGCCATCAGTTCTGCATCATTGTCGATCACATTTGCGTTATCTGTTATATAAATATTCGTATCCAGTCCGTCTGTCTGAAGTTTTTTGGGAGTATCCGTAAAAAGCCACCCCACCGCGATCATCGAAAGAGCAGTTGTTATGAGAAGAAAAATCAAGGCAGTGATTTTGGTACCTGTGGTGTCTTTTCTTTGAATATTATAGTTTGCATAAACGAAAACCGGTTTCTGCCTTGAGTAATATACATATCTTGTAGCGCCTTTAAAAGGGCGTGAAGATGCACGTGTGGAAGGACCGCTGCTGCCGGATGAATGATATGACCGGGAAGAATGATGTGAACTGTGGTGACTTCCTCCGCCGTGGGATCCGCCGCCGGATGAATGAGGCATGATTATCTCCTTTCGAAAAATTATTTCCAAATAAATTTTACTATTATATTTTATACAAAACAAGCAAAGTGTGAGGCGTTTGATTTTTTTGTCATTGTAAATGTCATTTTATTGTCACTTGCCGATTCGGAAAAGGACAATTTCTGAGAATTTATTAACAGAAAATTTATTGTTTATGTCGCAGAAAAAAGGTATAATTACAACACTTAAAGGCAAAAATACTATTGGGGAGGAAATATTATGGAGAAGAAATCTAAAGCAAGTATTGTTGCGGTTCTTTTGTTTATCGGTATCATATTCGCACTTATGATCGGCGGAGCGCTGATTTTCTTCAGTTTACAGATGAAGTCGTTATCCGAAAGCGATGAGGAACTTTATTACGATCATTTGTATGTAATAAGTTCCGATCTTATCAATGCGGACAGAGATTTTTATCAGTCGTCGATGGCTGCTTTACAGTATCATGACATAGCAATGCTGCCGGCAGACATTCCGGCTGATATGGTTAAGGAGCTTTCCGATACCTATTACGGAGATTACAAAAGCAACAAAGATCAGATATTGGAACGAGTAGAGGAAGCCAAAACAATAGCTTCAAAAGAAAAGTCTCTTTTTACCGACACAATTCTCGAAGAGAGAACCTACAGCCAGTGTTATGATGATTTTACGGCAGCATATACCGAATGGGAAAACTGCTATAATGTTCAAACAGGCGAAGGCGATTATACTTTATTTATCCAGAACTTCGAAACAGCCAGAGGATATCTCTCGGAAATGACGGATATCACCGAACAGTGGGCAAAAGATGAAGCTATAGCTCATCGTAAGCAGATTATGGCGAAGATCATCTTTAGTCTTGTATTGTTTGTTATAATCACTGCAGTTGTTCTTGTTATTGCCGCAATTATTCTTCTTCAGATGAACGCAAGTGTTAAAAATATGGTTAAAGCCGTTAATCTCATGGCATCCGGTGATTTTGTCAAGAAGATTAAAACAGACAGCCCTTTCAATGAATTTTACAGCATACAGTTTTCACTTGAAGACATGCGCCGCCGTCTGCAGGAATCCCTTTCGGATGTTGTTCTCTGCGCGGACACTGTAAATGACAAAGCAGACAATACCAAATCAAGCATCAATGTATCCGAAGAAAATACAGGAAATATTTCACTTGCGGTTAACGAACTTGCAGAAGGTGCAATGTCCATGGCAGAGGATGTTCAGACAACTGCAACATTAACCAATGCAATCGGTGAAAGCATTGATAAGGTTAACGATACGGCAAGAGAAAACCTTGTTAAGGTTGACGAACTTTACAGCAATTCCGTTCAGCTTCAGAAAGAACTCAAAGAACTTCAGAAAGCCGATCTGGATACCAATAATAAGGCAGGTCAGGTAGCTGAATCTGCAGAAGCTACAGCAAGACTTGTAGAAGAAATAAGCAAAGCGGCAGAAGGAATCATTTCCATCGCAAGCCAGACCAACCTTCTTGCACTTAATGCATCTATTGAAGCTGCACGTGCGGGTGAAGCAGGAAAAGGTTTTGCGGTTGTAGCCGACAACATTAAAGCGCTTGCCGAAGAATCCAACAACATGGCAGGCGAGATCACTCAGGTAATCGGAAGAATCACGCAGTACTCCAACGAGAACAAGGTTCTTACCAACAGCATTAAGGAAGCTACAAATGTTGAAGTTGAAGCACTCGAGAAGATGAGTGAATCCTTTGACAAAATGCTTGTATTACTCAGTGAAGCAGAAAGCGGCAACAAGGATATCGCAGGTCTTGTCAAGCTTATGGCAGAAGACAAAGAGAAAATCCTTATGTCGGTTGAATCACTTTCAAGTATTTCGCAGGAATACGCAGCATCAACAGAAGAAACAAGTGCATCTATCATGGAACTCAATTCAAACATGTCCGGCGTAGTCGGAGAAGCAGACGATTTGAGCAGCATTTCTTCCAAGTTAAAGCAGAACGTTTCCTTCTTCAAAGTTCAGTAATCAAGAGGACAGGGGTGGTTCTCACATAATAAGACGCGGCAGGGCATATAACCTCTGCCGCGTATTTTAAATCTAAATTTTGTCTGTAAATATAGTGAATTTAATCAGTATAAATGAATAAAATATTATGATAAATTAATAAGGCGTGCTAAAAGCTTTTTGCAAAATACGGCTGTACGCCAAATGATTTAAGAGGAGGTAAACATGAAAGTAACGGCTAAGAATCCTATAATGCCGGGATTTTATCCCGACCCTTCCATATGTGCAGTAGGAGACGATTATTATCTTTGCAATTCCACGTTTTCCTATGTACCGGGCCTTTCGCTCATGCACAGCAAGGATCTTGCTCACTGGGAGCAGATTGGAAATGTACTTACCAGACATTCCCAGATCCCGCTTGAAGGCGCAGATCATTCGCAGGGACTTTTCGCGCCGACGATCAGATATTATAAAGGAACGTTTTATGTTATTTGTACCAATGTTACTCACGGAGGCAACTTCATAGTAACAGCCGAGAATCCCGAAGGACCCTGGTCGGAGCCTCATTATCTCGAAGATGCCGACGGCATAGACCCTTCGCTTTTCTTTGACGATGACGGAAGATGCTACTATATCGGAACTCATCCCAATCCCGACGGAGTTAAGTATAACGGAGACTGGTATATATATATCAGTGAAGTCGATCTTGAAAACTGGAAACTGATCGGCGAAAAGAAGAATGTCTGGAACGGTGCACTCAAAGGCTGTATCTGGCCTGAGGGACCGCATATCTATAAAGAAAACGGTTATTATTACATCATGCATGCAGAGGGCGGCACAGGTCCCGAGCATTCGGTTATGATCTGCAGAAGCAAGGATATCTGGGGACCTTATGTCGGTAATCCGAAGAACCCCATTCTTACACACAGACATCTCGGTAACGATTATCCGATCAAATATGTCGGACACGGCGATATCATCAAAACACCCAATAATGAGTGGTTCATGACGGTTCTTGCGGTAAGACCGCTTAACAGATTTACGACCATGGGAAGAGAAACCTTCCTTTGCAAATTTATCTGGGAAGAGGACTGGCCCGTGGTAAATCCCGGAGTCGGAATGCTTACCGATGAAGTTGAAATCGACCTTCCCGAATGGGATCCCGTAAAAGATCCCGATTCATATACATCGAGAACAGGCGGAAAAACAACCCTTCCCGGTACGGACAAGGATTATAATTTCGCTGACATGAAAGAACTCGGAGATGAATTCCTTTTCTTAAGAAATTATCCGGACGACTTATATAAACTGGATGAAAAAGGTATTTCGTTAAAACTTCAGGCTGAAGATATAAAGGCTGTTGCATCACCTTCTTTTGTTGCAATAAGACAGCAGCATCATTATTTTGAGAGTACAACGGAAGTTGATGTTTCCAATCTTTCCGTAAGCGAAAGTGCCGGACTTGTTCTTCTTCAGAACAATCTTTACAATCTTCGTGTCGAAATCGACGGAACGAAATGCAACATGATCATCTGCAAAAACGGTGAAGACAAAATAGTCGGAAGTGCGCCTCTTTCAAATGTTGCAAAGGACGGGATCGTAAAGCTTACCATCAGAGTTGAAGGTCTTAATACCAAAGGCTACGCCGGAGACGAATTCCTCGGTGATGCGGAAGTATCCAATCTTTCTACGGAAGTTGCGGGCGGTTTCGTAGGATGCTGCATCGGTCTTTATGCATCGGGTAACGGAAAAACCGGTAATTACGTAAGCTTTAAGAATCTTACCTATAAAGCACTTAAATAAGCCAGCTTCATTTTCATTTATTCCCAATATATAAAGGGCCTTTTCGATAGATTATTGTGAGGTGTTTCAAAAAGTCAGAAATTTATCTGACTCTTGGAAGCCGAACATTTTCTGTTTCGAAAGGTTCTTTTTATATGCAAATAATTGTGATATAGTGAAAGGCAGGGGGGGATTCTGATTTCAGAAAAATTTCTGTTATTTTCCCATCTTTAAAATATTTATATAAGACCTTCACATAAAAAGCTTTTTTCGATTAAGAAAAAGTTTTTTGCTGACCGGTTTAATGCTTCAAATTACGGAAAGAGCTGCATCACATATTAATATCCATCAGAAATATTATTAAGAAAGGAAAATTAGCCATTATTCCGATGGTCACGTTTTCAATGGTCCTGTCGGTAATGAGTCCGTATGTTCACGCAGAGGAACCTTATTCGGCAATATCCGGGGAAATCATTGAAGAAGTTCAGGAAGAAAATCTTCAGGATGAAGAAATCGGGACTTTGAATGTGAACGAAGGGGAGGATTTGTCCTTAAGCGGAGAGGAAGATGAAGAAAAAATATCGGTTTCATCTTTTAGTCAGGATTATACAATTCCCGGAAATGAAAATCCCGATGAAATGCTTAACGCATATATTGAAAAAAGGATTGATCAGTTACAGAATCCCGTTTACATGGCTTCGGATTTTGCAGGAAACAATCTGGAAGGGGCAAACAGAGTTTTCTATAATCTGATCAAAAGAAAGATAACAGGTATCGTTTATGGCGGAGACACTGACGTTATCGTATGTATCAGTTATTCGGATCTGGGATTGGAAAAACAATATTATACTGCAGCTGAATTGGGAGTTGATAAAATAAAAAATGAAAACCAAAACATGACAGAAGAGGCAGAGGAAGCAATTTTGCACAAATACGGATTCGACAGTCTGGATTTGGAAAGTGTAATGACAGCAGTAAAAGCTGACTGTCCTCTTGAAACGTTCTGGATGGGACTGGATGTGAATTTTGGTTATGGTTATAGTATCGTTTTTGGGGATACTGTGGCAATTGGAATTGATCAAATTGGAGTTTGTTTAAGTATTAATTCATCATACAGAAACAGTTATGGGACTTTTGATTCCCAGAAAATGCAGAGGATTCAGACAGCGATTACGAATATTGATGACATTCTTGATACGGCAAAGAATAAAAACGACAGGGATAAAATGGATTATTACAGGGATAAAATCTGTCAGTTAACGGAATACAATCATCCTGCAGCACAATGGGATAAGAGTATGTATGGCGATCCCTGGCAGTTAATCTATGTATTTGACGGTTAAGTATGGCACCAAGATTACGGCACCTGTTCCCACCAGAGACGGTTACGTATTCACAGGCTGGGATAAAACAGTTGCTTCAACAATGCCTGCAGGAGATGTAACCTACAAGGCTAAATGGAGAAAACCTACAAGTGAAGAACAGGTAAGGAATTTCGTTGAAAGATTCTATACAATCATTCTCGAAAGACCTGCTGAGGCAGCAGGACTTAACGACTGGACGAACAGACTGATCGGTAAGACGGCAACAGGTGCAGAGGTAGCAGCAGGCTTCATCAACAGCGGCGAATTCCAGAAGAAGAAAATGACCGACGAAGAATATGTAACCAAGCTTTACCGTGCATTCTTCGACAGAGAGCCCGATAAAGACGGCTACAACGGATGGCTCAGAGAGCTTAAGAATGGAAAGACAAGAGATGACGTATTGAGAGGATTTATTAATTCACCTGAGTTTAATAATCTTTGCAAGAAGTATGGTATTAATGCCGGAAGTTATTAATTTAATACAGCATTTTTAACAGAAGTACGTAATCGACGCCGGAAATTAAAAATATTATTGCTGAATACGGGGCGGTTTCGGACCTTGTTCTGAAACCGCCTTATATAACGGTAAACTTTTAGTTTTTAAAATATTGGATGAGGAGGTAAATAAATGAATATGAAAAAGAAACGAAATCTGATTGGTTTTCTAATGGCATTTATGCTGATGGCATTAATGGCTGTTTTTGGAATGCCGATGATGGCAAAAGCTGCTCCTGCAGCGCATACGGGTCATGCAGCACATTTTCTGGGTGATTCCTCTCATATAGGATGGACACCGATAAGTAAACAAGAAGATTTATTTACACTGGGAGAAAAGGGTGGATGTGCATATCTTACATCAGATATAGAACTTACGGATGGAGGTTTATTTATCTTCCAAAACCAAAACGTATATCTTTGTCTTAATGGCTACAAAATTGTAATAAATACTGATGGTATTACTGCCGGAATAGTAGTAAGTCCAGATTCGAAATTTGTTTTATATGACGAAGTCAATAATTCAGGAGAAATTACCGGTACAGGAGAATACTTAACACGTGCTGTAAGGGTATCCGATGGAGAATTTACCATGAAAGGCGGAACAATCACAGGTAATAAGGCTTTAGAGGGAGCAGGAGTAATGGTTGGACCCGGCCTGTTCACAATGGATGGCGGAAAGATTACGGGAAACAGTGTGACTTCGAATGGGGCAGGCGTTTTTGTCGACTCTTCAGAAGGTACATTTATATTTAATGACGGAGAAATTTCCGGTAATTTGGCGACTGAAGAAGGATGGGGCGCAGGTGTAACTTCCGTCGGAACTTTTATAATGAATGGTGGAAAAATTACTGAAAACGCCGCCACAGAAGGAGGCGGAGGAGTATATTCCAGTGGAACATTTACCATGAATGGAGGGGAAATCTCGGATAATTCAACTATCCGTTCCGGAGGCGGAGGAGTGTATAATGCCGGAACATTTGTATTGAAAGACGGAACTATTTCCGAGAATGCGGTAACTGAAATCGGTGATTCCCATTGTGGCGGAGGAGTATTTTCCAACGAAATATTTATCATGGATGGGGGAAGTATTCAAGTAAATGTCGCAACTGAAGGTGGAGGAGTATGTTCTTTGGAAGGAACATTTACCATGAATGGAGGAAGTATATCCGGTAATATGGGCTCCATTGGCGGAGGAGTATGCAGCATTTATGGAACTTTCACATTGGAAGACGGCGAGATTGATGGCAACAGTGCTAATGACGGCGGAGGAGTATATTCAAACGGAAAATTAACCATGAACGGAGGGGCAATAACGGGAAATGCTTGTACTATAGCCGGCAGCGGAGTCAGCTGCAGGAACGATTTTACAATGAATTCAGGTATTATTTCAGAGAATATGGCGAACGAAGAAGGCGGAGGAGTAGAGGTTTGCAGTGATTCGTTTACATTAAACGGCGGAACAATAAGTTATAACAAGGCAGGTAAAGCCGGTGGTGGTGTTTGTATTTCAGAGGGAAAAATGACAATGAATGGCGGCACCATTTCCGAAAACGAGAGTCTTTCCGATGGAGGAGGAATATATTTAAGTGACAGCCAATATGCCAAATTATTATATATTTCAGGCGGAAGTGTTTTGGATAATAAAGCTCAAGGAAACGGCGGAGGATTATATGCGAACAAACCGTTTTCAATAGAAGGCGGCAGTTTCAGCGGAAATACAGCGAAAAATAAAGGAAACGGCATATTCGTTGTCAGTGACGGAATGGTAATTGACGGCACAGTATCCGATACTGTAGATAAGGGTGAATACGTTTATTCCATAACTTATAATCCAAACAAAGGTACAGGAAAGAAGATAATACAGTATGCGTTACAGTCTCCCGGTTTAAGTGAAGACAGATACTTTATTGATAACAGATTTACGAGGAAAAATTATAAGTTTGAAAGCTGGAATACGAAAGCAGACGGAAGCGGAACAACATATTACGACGGAGCAGCAATATCAATAAGCAAAGATATCAAACTCTATGCACAGTGGAAATCCATCATAGTGCCTTATAAGGTGGAACATTACAAGCAGAAACTTGACGGAACTTATAACAAAAAGGCAAGCGAAACAGAAGAATTTAAAGGAAAAGAAAATTCCAAGGTTACACCTAAAGTAAAGACATATGAAGGTTTCACTTCGCCTGCTGTAAAAACAGCAAAGATAAGAGAAGACGGAACAACAGTTATAAAATACTATTACACCAGAAACAGTTATACATTGACATGGGATTTTGCAGGCGGATTGCCTAAGGGTACATATACATCCGGAAGCGTAAAATACGGTGCTAAGATAACACAGCCCGAGGTTTTGAGAAAAGGCTATGTTTTCAATGGATGGGATGTTAAAGTACCTTTGAAAATGCCTGCAAACGATCTGACAATTAAGGCTCTCTGGAAAAAGGCAACCGATACTCCGTATACTGTAGAGCATTACAAACAGAAACTTGACGGAACATATCCCGCAAGTGCCAATGAAACAGAATCATTTACAGGTACAACAAATGCCAAGGTAACGCCTGAAGTTAAAACATATAAAGGATTTACGGCACCTGCAACTCAGACATTAAAGATAAAAGCAGACGGTTCACTTACGGTTAAGTATTATTACACAAGAAACACTTATAAACTTACATGGGATTTTGCAGGAGGAAGCGCAAGCGGAAGATATACAAAAGGGAATGTCAAATACGGCGCTACGATAATTGTTCCCAAACCTGTAAGGGACGGCTATAAGTTTAACGGTTGGGATAAAGTTGTTTCTGCAAAGATGCCTGCCTCAGATGTAACTTATAAAGCTAAATGGAAGAAACTTTCTCAAGAAGAAAAGGTCAAAAAATTTGTAGAAAGATTTTATACCACGATTCTCGACAGACCTGCTGAAGTAGCCGGACTTAACGACTGGACGAACAGACTGATCAGCAAACAGGCGACGGGTGCTGATGTAGCTGCAGGCTTCATAAACAGTGGCGAATTCCAGAAGAAGAAAATGAATGACGAAGAATACGTGACCAGATTATATCGCGCATTCTTTGACAGAGAACCCGATCAGGAAGGCTACAATAACTGGCTTCGTGAGCTCAAGAACGGAAAGACCAGAGATGACGTACTTAGAGGATTTATAAATTCACCTGAGTTTAATAATCTTTGCAAGAAGTACGGAATCAATACCGGAAGTTACTGATTTATTGTTCAAAGAAGAGGAGAAAAATTGAAATCGTCCAAACTGATTATTTTGATAATTATATTGGTTGTATTTTTTCTGATGATAGCGGCTGTGATTGTTTTAGGCATATTCTTTTTTGCAAATAAAAAGGATAAAAAAATACAGCTGGGTGAGTTTAAAG
>JAIKXN010000010.1 GCA_024684055.1 Lachnospiraceae bacterium
TGCCTTGTCTCTTGTAAGACCAGCTGCCACACCGGCATCTGCCATTGCTTCGATAAACATGAATACATATGCGGGAGCTGAACCGCTTATTCCGACAACAGCATCCATCTGAGACTCAGTAACTTCAATTGCTTTTCCGCATGCCGAAAGGATTTTCAAAGCAGTATCCATATCTTCCTTCATAACATTTTTGTTGGCACAGATTCCGGTGCAGCCTTCACCTACCAATGCGGGAGTGTTAGGCATGCATCTGACTATCTTCATATCGGAACCGATATTGTTCTCAAGCCACTCGATTGTCTTACCTGCGGCAATTGAAATTATAAGTGTATTCTTGTTCCATTTATCCTTAATCTTGCCAAGCATTTCTCCAATGTGCTGAGGTTTAACCGCAAGCAGAACAACATCCGCAAATTCAAGCACTTCTTCATTTCCCGAAGCCACATTGATTCTGTAATTCTCTTTAACTTTTGCTTTAGCGGCATCGCTTAAATCAAAACCGATAATATTGCTATTATCTGTAATTCCTTTTGCAACCACTCCGCCAAGGATTGCGCTGCCCATGTTACCAAGTCCGATAATTCCCAATTTCATATCTATCAAAACTCCTTTTAAATCTTTCTTTTTTCAGGTTCTTTTTTCATAAAAAAAGAGCCTGATATAACTGTTTAATTATATCATCGGGCTCTTTTTTTCTCAATAGCGGTTTCTTCACTCTGACCGCTGTCCGGCTGTTAAATTTTCAACCGATTGCATATAATCTTTTCGAAATTATCAGACATCCAATTTGATGTAATAATTCTGTTTTATATTTTTAGTTCCTCAAGATACAAAATTATCCCGGATGCAATCTCATGTATATCATTATCCAACCATCGCTGCCTGGAACCTGATACTCTGCGAAGATACTGCTCGTCTTTGAACGTAAAAGAAACACGTTTTACAATATCCGTAACGTTCTTCTCATACATCCCGTCATCACTAAATACGAGAAGCTCCATTATTTCAAGCAACTTTGTTTTCGAAGCAATATCTTTAAGGAAAAACATATCATATATATCTTTATATCTGCGACTTGCCGGGCCAAATTTGAGCAAAGATCTTAATTTTTCCACAAAAGACTGTTCCACCGTATTTTTTAGGAGCGTTGCACCTTCATCATCCATGCAGACATCAAAACAGTACTCCTCCTGATTGATTTCCAAATGCTTGTGAACGCCGATATCACTCTTGCTGTTAACCTTATTACCGAATTCATCGTGGATTACAACTTCAATACTCTTCCCATGATAATCCTGATGTTTAAGAACTTTGATCTCGCCCTGGATTTCGATTTGAATCCCGTCAATACAGTTCAGTTTCTCAACAAAGTTTCTTATTGAAATATCGTCAAGCGAATAATGTATAAAATCTAAATCTATATCCTGAGTAGCTCGTCTGCTATTCTGAGTAAGGCTTCGCATTACAACGCCGCCTTTAATTGTAACATTACGGCTGAACGGACCTTCGGCAATCGCTTTTAATACTATGTCCTGGCATACACGGGACGATGCGAGTTCTCCGGTCAATCCTTCTTCGCTGTACTCGTCCATCATTTTGCGCAGATTCAACTTACATTACCTCCTCATCCAGCGCCTTCGAAATCATCTTGCTCTTGGGAAAGATTGATGCATACTCCTGAATCCGCCATATCTCAAGATCATTTATTATTTCCCTGTAATTTATGATAATTTCCTTGTACAGATCATACTGCATGATATTTTTATTTCGCAGCAGTTCAATCAGCATTCTTTCTCTGTCATAAATCCTGACAGGCAAGCCATCTATCGTTTTTTCGACAATGCCCATTGGGAACAGATCTTCTCGAACATATATCTGTCTGACTCTTGGATCACGTATCCTGGCCGCTTTATTTATCGTTGCCAAATCATATTTTTCCGGTATAACGTTTGTCAGGCCATAACTATAAAAGGCATATTCCCCCGTCAATACTGCCTTGGGATATTTCTTCATAATCACACCTAGATTAGATTCATATTTTTGCGTGGAATAAATGCCTTCCTCCTGTTTATACAGTGTCTGTGCCGCCACAGCCTGTGCAAGTTTGTATGCACTGCCGCTTTGTTCGACAGCTTCTTTATATGTAAAAACCATTTGTGTAAACCTCGGTAATATTTTTGTTTTTTCCTGTCTTTACATAAATGTATTCCTTATTAGCGTTCTTGTCAATACGAATATCGGTAAATTTTCATTTTTTACCGACATTTACGTAAATCGCTTAATGTCCTTTTTTCACAATATGTTTATCCTCTTCCAAACATATTTATAAGTTTCAAAACTAACCAAATTGTATTCATGATGATTGGTGTTTTACTCACATCTCATATGTACATTATGTTCAAATGCATATTTTCTTATTTCATTTCTTTGATTTTCAGATACACAATCCTTAAATCTCATTTTTCTATCAGATATGGTTCTTTTCTGAAAAAGAAAAAAGACAACGATGCCTGATAAGACACCTTTGCCTTTTCTGATTAAATAATATTACAAATCAGTATATATTTCCAGTATTATCTATTTTTATTATGAATTTTGCTGTCAATGATTAACTTAGAATCAGTTTTTTACATAGTAATCCATAACATTATGCGGCTTGTCAGTGATTAATGAGATAGCAAGATGAGGGCCGGTAGAATTTCCGGTATTTCCAAGTGTGGCGATAGTGTCTCCTGCTTTTACCTCGTCAAGTTCGTTTACATTGATACTGCCCAGATGACTGTATCTTATCTGTGCATCTTTGGAAAGAATCACAATACTGTTTCCGTAATCCTCTGAAAATCCGACTGATATAACAGTTCCGTCTGCTATCGCGTATATAGGATCGCCGGTCGGTCCCGCAATGTCAGTTTCGGGATGCTCGTTCTCATCAAATCCGCGGGATATAAGCTCGCTCTCTGTAGGCCATACTGAAAAATCCTTAAACTCATCAGTCAATGCTTCCATTTCCACGATTATCGTGTCGGTGAGCCAGTCATCCATATTACTGCTGAATAAACTTAGTGACACTCTTTCATAAGTAATGTCAGGGTCATTGGTAAGGACAACATACTTGCCTGAACAGCTGGCGTTTCGATCTCTTCCTGTAAGTATCTTTTTATACTGATATACCTGATCTCCGTCTACAACGTACTGACCGTCTTTGTATTCGTATTTTATGCCCATATCGCCTTCTTTAGTGCCATCGGAATTCTCTGAGGCATTTTCTTCCGAATCATCTGCGTCATTATCAGCAAGAGTTTCGCTCTCGGGATTATCTGCTTCATTATCAGCAAAAGTTTCCGCCTCCGAGTCACCCTCTTCGGCTCCGTCACGAACAAGATGAACAACGTAGCTTACGTGGCCCTGATTTTCCCATGACGCTCTGAGGGTCATATAAAGATTGTCTTCAGAATCAACTTCGATCGAATGCTCTGTCGGATCATAATTCAGATCACTGATATAATCTTTGATAACTTCGGGATTTTCGGCATATTTATCATCAAAGCTTTTAACTTCCACTTTGTCAGGTTCCATTGTGAAATTTAAAGCTATGTTTTCGGGATTTCCCGTTTTATTCAGTTTTACAACTACAACCGATTCATCGTAGTCGGGATGTACTTCGGTTTCCTGAAGGAGACTTGAGTCTCCGTTCTTTTCGTCGGTTGTCCATGCAAATTCTCTGATGTCCGCCTTATAAGAAATATCATCATTTCCGGTCGTAACGCTCAGTTCGGGCAGTGTGTTCGCAACATCTTTTTTCTTGGGGTTCGTCAGGAAACAAACCGCCGTAACAACTATCGCAACAAACGCTACAAGGATAATCCAGAAAGCAGGCTTTTTGTAACTTAAAATTCCTTTCACTCTTCCTTTAACTCCCGTCTCTCCAAAAGCAACCGGACACGCGCTGATTCTTCTTCGCTGAACGGCGCAGTCCAAAAGTGCCTGGGAATATTCTGCCATGAAGTTTTTGTCTTTATTCTTAATGACTTTTTCATCACATGCCGCTTCAATATCTCTGCAAAGAAGCACATATGCA
>JAIKXN010000042.1 GCA_024684055.1 Lachnospiraceae bacterium
CTCATAATGTGTCCATGAAAGTAATTGTGCGGTCACCGATGGCACAATTAAATCATTTGAAGATTGTGCGGTCACCGACGGCACAATCTGTGGAAAATATTTGTAAAACTGCAAATATTTATACAATGAACGTTTTGTAAAGCCATTACCATATTTCTCGGACAAACTCTTTGAAAGATTTTCAACAAGTTTCATCCCATACTCTGCTCTGCCTTCTCCCTTTAGTTCCTCCTCAGCAATTCGCTTTCCTAAAAGCCAGTTTCTAAGAACCAGAACAACATTAACAGAACGAAAATCATCCTCTGCCCAATTACCGAAAAACATAACCACTCAGGTATTCTCTTTTCCAGACACGTCAGTTTCAAACAATATCGTCTTTTTCAAGTGTCATAATCTGCTCATCAGTAGGCGATTCAATCTTAGTGATACGCGATGCCTGCTTTGAAACGGCCTTTTCAAAAATATTGCGGACTTCGCGGCCATTGCCGAAACTCTCATTACGCGCGGCATATAATCCTGTGAAAAGATCTACAAGTGCAGACTCTGCTTCCTCGCTTAATTCATATGAGTTAGCCTCACACATTCTGCGAAACATCTCAAGCAGTTCCTCAGGCTTATAGTCCGAAAATTCGATGTATTTGGTGAATCTGGAGCGAAGTCCCGGATTTGAGTTTATGAATTTCTTCATAGGCTCGGTATATCCCGCGACTATGACTATAAAGTCCGTTCGTTTGTCTTCCATCGCCTTAACAAGAGTATCTATGGCTTCCTTGCCGAAATCATGCTGTGAATAATCACCCGAAAGTGCATAAGCTTCATCGATAAACAATACTCCGCCATCTGCTTCTGCAATCTTTTTCTGTACTTTGAGAGCAGTTGAGCCAACCCATTCTCCAACCAGTCCGGAACGGTCGGTTTCAACCAGCGTTCCTTTTGAGAGAATGCCATATTCGCGGAAGATTTCTGCCATTATTCTGGCAACGGTTGTCTTACCGGTTCCCGGGTTACCGGTAAATACCATATGATATGACATGGGTATATTTTTCATTCCACGTTCTTCACGGAGTTTCCTTACCTTTATGAGATTAATCATACTCATAACTTCTTCTTTTACACCCTCAAGCCCGACAAGACTGTCAAGCTGTTCCAGATAGTCAATCTTCTTTTCCAGGTTTTCTTCTTTTTTCTTCAGTTCTTCCAGTTCATCATCATGCGTCTTGTCTTCTATTATTATCCTGTTTTCGTCACATTCGAACTGTGTCGTCAAATCGATACGCAGGGAATTGCCAAGATCCTTCTTTTTCAGGTTTTCATGGATATATTTTTGAAAATTTTTTATAAGAACGTTAAATCTTTCCAACTCGTCAGGATGGAATTCATTATCGCTGATAAGCATGCTGTAACCAAAAGCAGCAAAAGTTCGAACCAGAACAACCGAATGCGAATTGAAGGTTTTCTCAATAAATTTGACTTTATCAAGTGTAATACCTTTCTCAAAGACAAAATTCTCAAAGTCAATAAAATACCGCAATATCTCCGGAATATAATCTTCATCAAATTCAATCGGCTTTCGGTTTACTATATCCCGACAATCGCTCATTTCAGCAAAACGTATGATAAAGGCGGATTCTTCTTTTTTCTGATAGCCCGCTAAATAACACAAAAATGAATAAACATCAAAAAGATATTTATCCAGAATTTTTTCCGTCCCGTATGTTTTTTTATCCGAAGTTTCTCCTGACCCGGTCATTCTTCTATCTAAAATTTCTTTTAACTCGGGGATTTTTTCATCTTGTTCTTTACAGTTGGCTATAAGCCACTTGTGCATACCCCATACATCCCAATTCGTGATGTCAATTTTCATTTTATTGCTGTCATCATTTTTCTTTTTTTTGTTAAACATTTTTATCACATATAATCCAATTATCAGTTTTGATGATTGGATTTTTCCTTTCTTCCACCTAATAGAATTATATTTTTATTTAACGTCTGAAAAGTCAATCATACAACCGGAAAGACTCTCATCAAACGATTTTAAAGATTTGCAGACCTTAATAATAGCGTCATCAGGAAGTTTTGCCATATTCTCGGGATGCAGCCCGCAGCGTCGAAGCCAGTCTTTGGGATAGCCGAGTCTTTTGACACGTTCTTCATCATATGCATCATAATCAATACCGTTTGTTACCTCGGGCAGTTCATACAATGTATCATACCAATAATCTTCAGTCGGACCGAACTTTACCAGGCGCTGAACGTATTCATCAAAACTTGCAACCTCCCCTTTATCATATCCGTAGCCCACATTACCGTTCTTTGATACTAAAGTCCTCATTTAAATTTCTCCTTTTTTTATTTAAAAAAATGTAGTTAATTATTCCATTGACTCATAAAACAATCATAAATCGAATTAAGTCTGTCTATCACTTCCTGATTCACCGGGACAACTTTATCCAAATACTGTGTGCCTCTTTCTCCCATGAAATCCACGCAAAAAAGTAAACAGTAAAAGATGAATGCCCTCTTTTGTTCACTGTTTAAATGCAATTCTTCCAACAGATAATCGACATATTTGGTATCCAGGTTCATATTGAGCAATGCAACATTGGTCATGGCAACAAAGGTAAGTCTGTCTCCGAAGCCCATCCAGTCAATGTCTATTACTCCCGATACATGTCCGTTTTCAATCAGGAGATTCTTTGTACTGATATCATCGAGATAGGGTATAGGTTTAACCGAACTGATATACTGTTGCAATTCTTTTTGAATGTTCCTTACCTCTTCCACCTTGGAAGCGTCAAAAAATCCGTTTTTAGAAATCAGTTCCTGTGCCCTGCCAAGCATTTCATCTGTAAATGAATTCCAGTTCCAGTCTTCAGGCTCCTGTATAGTTAAGTCCGATACTTTATTCTGTATTGCTGCAACTTCTTTTGCTATCTGTCTTTTTTCCGAATCCTGCAAATCTTTATATATAATTCCGATATCTTCTCCCGAAAGATATGAAAGAATCAAATACCGGTATTCTTCGTATTGCCCGTATTTTATAACTTTGGGAATCGGAATATCGCATTCTTCAAGTTCTTTTAGCCAGTAAACTGTGTTTCTATAAGCATCTTTTTCGAGCGAACATCTCAATATGTATTTGATATTTTTGACAGTTACAATGAAAACATAGTTTCCGATTCCGGTACTACACCGTTCAATCGAAAAATCCTTTTCCTTCATTACATTTTCAAATAACTGACCTGCTTTTTTTATTTCCATGACTACACCTTTTCAAAAGTCAC
>JAIKXN010000079.1 GCA_024684055.1 Lachnospiraceae bacterium
AAAAATAATAATTGATATTAACGGTGCAAAGAACGGTCTTTTTATTAACGGAAAAGATATTAATAATCCCGTCCTTTTGCTTATATCCAGCGGCCCCGGCACGGACGATTATTTTCTGACGGAAAGATATCCCGATATGAACATTGACGACATTTTTACGATAGTTTACTGGGACTATCGCGGCATGGGAATTGCATATGATTCGGATATTAATCCTGAAGATATTACTACGGAGATGCTGCTTGATGATCTTGAAGAAGTGACTGATTACTGCAAAAAGAGGTTAAATCAGGAGAAGATATACCTCATGGGGTTCTCGGGAGGAACGCAGATCGGAATTAGAGCTGCCAAAGCACATCCTGAAAATTATTACGCTTATATAGGCATGGCACAGGTTGTAACGGATTCATCCGAGAGAGATTTGCTCATGTATGATTTCATGAAGGATGAATTCGAAAAAACGAATGATAAAAAGAGGCTTAAGAAACTGGAAGAAAATGTTGAGTTTTCAGACGGTGAGATTCATTGTAAAGACTGGCATTCGTTCGTAATGCTCGTTCATGATGCGGGAGGCGGAACCATAAGGGGAGAAAGCGAATTCAAAGGCATAGACATTCCGATCATGATTTCACACTGCTATACAATACCTGAGAAAATCAATTATATCCGGGGTCTTAAGATGTATGATAAAACCACACTCGAGAAAGAAAATACCAATATTGATTTTCGAAAAGAATTAAACGAATTTGACATCCCGATATATTTTATAAGCGGCGAATATGATTATAACTGCCCATGGCTGCTCGCGGAAGATTACGGCAATATTTTAACGGCTCCCGATAAAGGGTTTTATAAGATAAAAGATGCTGCGCACAGTCCGCTCTGGGAAAACGCACAGGACAGTTTTAAAGCATTTGAAGAGATAAAGGAGAAAACATATGAAAGATAATTATCACCACGGAGATTTAAGAAATGCTTTGATAGAAGCAGGGATAAGGATCATTAACGAAAGCGGCGAAGATGCTTTGTCACTTCGAAAAGCAGCGGCTGCGTGCGGAGTTTCCCATGCCGCACCTTATGCGCATTTTCCGGATAAGGAAAGCCTTCTTGCGGCGATAAAAGAGACGGTTACAAACGGTTTTATCAAAGAACTTGAAAGTGCAGCGAACAATAAGAAAGTTAAGAATGCCGAAGAGGCGATTCTTGCGATGGGAGAAAGATATATACTGTTTTTTGAAAAGAATCCCGATTATTTTAATTTTCTTTTTCACAAACAAAAACTCGAGGTTCATACAGACATGAACAAAGAATATGACGATGATTATGCTCCGTTTTTGATCTTCAAAAAATATCTTGAAAAGTATTTTGAAGAATCGGGATTGGAACTGACGGATAAAGAAAAAGAAATAGGTCTTCTTAAAAACTGGGGGCTTGTTCAGGGACTTGCATCCATTGCAAGCATGGAAAATGTTAATGTAACGCTTTCATGGAAAGTGCTGGCTAAAGAGTGTCTTAAATGACAAAGAAAAAAGAGGTAAATAAAATGACGGGAATATATTTCAGCGCAACGGGAAACAGCAGATACGCTGTCGAGACTTTTTGCAGAGAATATGATAAAAAAAGTAACATTATTTCCATTGAAGATTCAAAGGTTTTCGAGGCAATAAAAGAAGATGATACCATCGTTTTTGCATATCCGGTTCAATTCAGCACGGTACCCAGAATGGTCCGTGATTTCGTAATGAACAATCGTGAATTATGGAAGGATAAAAAGGTATTTGTGATCGCCACGATGGGGCTTTTCAGCGGTGACGGTGCAGGGCAGCTCGGACGACTGATAAAAAAATGCGATGGTAAAATAATCGGAGGTCTGCATCTTAAAATGCCTGACAGTGTGGCTGACGAAAAGGCACTTAAGCGTCCGCTTGAAGAGAATATTAAACTGGTAAATGCCGCAAAGGCGAAGATAATTTCTGCTGTAAACGGAATGAAAGAAAATAATCCGCCGAAAGAAGGACTTAACTTTTTTTATCAAATGGCGGGACTTTTTGGGCAAAGACTTTACTTCGGACATAAAACAAGGAACTATACTTCAAAATTAAAGATCAACAAAGAACTTTGTATCGGATGCGGAAAGTGTGAGAGATTATGCCCCATGGACAATATAAAAACTGTAAACGGCAAGGCTGTTGCAGGTGAAAAGTGTACCATGTGTTACCGTTGCATAAACATGTGTCCGAACAAGGCTGTAACTCTTCTTGGAAAACGGGTTGTCGAACAGACTGTAATAGAAAAATACATTAAATAAAAAAGAGATTATCTGCTTTCACCTTTTTTATTAATTAATATATTTAAGCCTCTGAGCCCCAGAGATATTCCCCATGATGCAAGCACTATGAACAAAAAGATGACGAGTCCTGCACCGAGTCCCCGGTTTAGAAAATTG
>JAIKXN010000108.1 GCA_024684055.1 Lachnospiraceae bacterium
TTGGCAAAAATCATCTGGGGATAAACGATATAATGCTTCTCGAACTCGTAGGTCGTGAATGAATCCTCCGATGTTACCATAATCTCGTGAAGCTTCTCGCCCTCTCTTATTCCAATCTCCTTCTTTTCGCATCCGGGCAGCATGGCTTCGGCAAGATCCGTAATCTTAAATGAAGGAATCTTCGAAATAAACGTTTCGCCGCCCTTGGATTCTTCCAGAGCCTTTATTACAAGCTGAACGCCCTCGTCAAGCGAAATCCAGAATCTTGTCATTCTGAAATCGGTGATGGGAAGCGTTGTTTCGCCCTTATCGATAAGGTCCTTGAAGAAAGGAATTACACTGCCGCGGCTTCCTGCAACGTTTCCGTATCTGACGATCGAAAAGCATGTATCCTTCTGTCCGACATATGCATTGGCTGCAATGAAAAGTTTGTCGGAAACAAGTTTTGTGCCTCCGTAAAGGTTTACGGGATTAACAGCCTTGTCGGTGGATAAAGCAACCACTTTCTTTACACCCGAATCAAGTGCAGCATCGATAACGTTCTGTGCGCCGTGAATATTTGTTTTAATCGCTTCCTGAGGGTTGTATTCGCACGCGGGAACCTGCTTCAGGGCTGCCGCATGAACAACAAAATCAACGCCCTCCATAGCGCGTTTAAGTCTGTCTTTGTCTCTGACATCTCCTATGAAAAATCTGAGTTTTGAGAATTTGTCGGGAAATTCCTTTTTGAAATCATTCTGCATGATAAACTGCTTGAATTCATCACGTGAATAAATGATTATCTTTTTGGGATCGTAATTGGTAAGGACGTATCTCGTAAACGCCTTTCCGAACGACCCTGTTCCGCCTGTCAAAAGTATGGATTTTGAATTTAACATTCTATCATTCCTCTCGGAAAAAATTTGTACTGCTTTTTGTCCGCAATCGAAGAATATTATATCACGGTTAAAATCTTTGGTAAATAGACAGCCTGACCAAAAACTATCGCCTTCTTTTTCTTCCTTTGCTTAAAACTACCATAATCGCAACAACAAGGCCGATGCTTATGACAAGACCTGCTATGACCACAACACCGAGTGCCGTATTCGAATCCCCGTCATTTTTCTCTTCTACAGGTTCGACTTCGGGAACTTCTTGTGTTACCACTGTTTCGATAACTTCCTCTTCGGGTTCGGGCTCTTTAACGGGCGTTACCATATATACTTCGCTTTGGCAGTCAGTACAAGTACCTTTTGCGAGTCCTTCCTTTTCGTATGTTGCTTCCTCTATGTCGGTCCACTCCGTAATATTATGCTTCTTTAAAGTATAATCACCCTTAAAGGAATAGTTGTCGGCTTCGCTTGTATAAAGTGTATATCCGAATTCCTCGCAGCTTCCGTCAAACGTCTCGCTTTTAAGTTCCGAGTCGCTGCAGTAATAAGGAAGAAGGTCCTTTGAATAATCCTTGGTTTCATTGGGCTTGAAATCCGAAGAGTTGCCAACGTACTCATAGGTCCAGTTCATTACCTCGCCCATGAAATCCTTGCAGTATGCTCTTCTGTCCGTATTGTCCTCAAAGAAAGTGATCATGCCTTCAACTCTGGTATTGTTGATATATCCCGCATAATTGTTTCCGAGAGGATAAAGAATATACATACCCACAAGACCGCCGTTATGAACATAACCGTGGTCTGAATCGTAACCGTCGATTTTAATGCTGCATTTGTCTACATCTATAAATCCTGCGGAATATGCACCGCCTAAGAACTGCTCGTCACGATTTTCGGCGTCATGATCGATACAGATAAGAGTAATATCAGCTTTTGTATTTGTTATTGAAGAATTTCCGCCGTATCCGACGATTCCTCCGGTTCCGAACATTTTGCTGTTCGCATCGAGTCTCACTCTTCCTTCGATATCGCAGTTATCAATTTTGCTTCCGTCCGCATATCCCGAGACAGATCCGACAAAACAGGGAGCATCCTTGCTTACTTCAACTCTAATACCCCTGATTGTGAGGTTCTTTACTTCGGCATTTTCAAGCACTCCGAAAAGGCCCGCAAAATATGTATCGTAAGTCTTGTAATTTCCGTCATATGTGGTTCTTATCTCAGATGAAGTTTCCTTAACATTCAGATTAAGGATCGCATGAGAGTTTCCATCGAATGTGCCGGTAAAATCAACCGGAACCCACTCTTCGTCTTTCATGTCGATATCATTCATAAGGATATAACTGCCCGAAGGATCATCCTTGATTTTCTGCATATCGGAAGCCGTATAAATGTTTACCGCCTCTCCCTCGGCTTTCACGTTTAAAACCGGCATCAGAACGGCAGTCAGAAATAAAAGTATAAAAAGAAACTTAAAGTTTTTCATATCATTCTCCAGTCAAAATTACGAATAACAGATTATCTTCTGCGTCTTCTTCTCTTTTTTCTTTTCTTTTTATTATTTGATGAAACAAATAAATATGCGCCAAAAGAAGCAGTCATCAAAACAGCCACAACAACGGCTGCAAGGATAAATATTTCCATGCCGGACATTGAAGCTTCCTTTTTCTTATCTATATCATCTTCTTTGTTTTCGGAAGCCTCTTTTAAAGCCGCTTCTTTTTCGAGTCTTTCTTTTTCTTCCTGCTCGGCTTTTAATCTCTCTTCTTCAAGCCGTGCTTCTTCCTGTCTCTTTATCTCTTCCTGTTCGTCATAAGAAACAAGATTTTCCATAAGATCGTTCTTATTTGTATCAGGTCCTGTTGTCGAAGAATAAAGCCCGAAAAGAGCCGCGCTGTAAGGACCGTAGTCATCAACCGTAAAATCGCACCACTGCTGCGACTGATGGCAGAGATATGCCTGTCTTGCAATATCGATCGCTCTTTTACCGCCGAAATTCTCAAGCGGTGTTCTCATGTCAAGAACCGTTCTTTCGCCTTCTTCACCGTAAAGATGAATATATAATTTCGGTGTACTCCACGTGCCGTACGAAGAAAGCGAACCGCCATCGTAACTTTCGTCTCCTGCCTGTTCAACGCCCTTAATGGTATTCTTTGCAAGGAACATATGCTGACCGTGACCGTATTCACCGTTTAAATCCTGAGTAACAACAACCTGAGGATGTGTACGTCTTATAACACCTGCAATATATGCCACGGCATCATCCTCGCTGATACTTTCCGCTGCACCCTCATAATTCTTTGAATATGCATCGTCAAACGTACCGAGGATAGGATAATACTTTGCACCCGCAAGCCAGATACCGTTTAACTTCTCATGCTCTCTGATCCTCTCGCCGTTCCAGTGCTGTGTAAGATATGCAAACTGAACCCTGACGCCTTTTTCGACCTGATAGATCGGAAGAAGTCCTCCAAGGAAAATATGCTCGTCATCCGAATGCGTCGAAAAAGCAAGTATGTCGGCTTCCTCGCAGGGAGGTTCCCAGGTCTGAACCCATACGGGAAGGTCTGCGGAATCAAAAGCTATAATATCCGAAATTCTCTGCCCCGAAAGATTTCTTTCCACTCCGTGATCGCCGTCAGGAACGGTAATCACAAGCGAAGTACATTCTTCCGGAAGTTCGATGTACTCATGAAGGAATCCGTACTTTCCGTATGTATAATCATTTCCGTTAATATTCAGATTCCATTCCCCGATAAGACTGTCCCATATAATATAGAGACCATGCATCGGGGTATCGGACTTGACTTCTATCTTCGTTCCTTCGGCAAATGAAAGCGAAGTCGAATACTTTTCATCATGTAGAACAGAAGTATTCTGCCCGTCGGAAGATGAAATATTCAGATCAAGTACATTTTTATAAAAGCATTTCGTATCAAAAAGATCCGTACCTGCATTTCTGTCAGGTTCTATGGAAGTATCAAGCGGAACTTTTATCGCCGCGAGCACGTTTATCGGCAGTGCCAGAGTACACATTGCAAGCACGGCAAGCGAAACACCGAGTATTTTCTTTATTTTTTTTATTTTTCTTTCAGTTTTTCTCAATTTGCTCTCCTTTTGAAAAATATCCTTAAATAGATTAAACTTTTCGGGAAAATATATCAAGTTTTTATGTCGTTTAAAAATTTTTAAGCCCGTATTGTTGACAAATTGTAATCATGATGTTATTGTAATGATATCAAAAAGATATCGCTTGATATCAAAAGTTATCAGGAACCCATACAGGAGGAAATGTTATGGACAACAAAACAAATTTTGCAAATATCACTGAAAGAGAACTTCGTCCGGCTTCCGGAATATTAATGCTTTTCGTTAATATTATAGCGATGGGGATCGAAGTAATCGGATTCTTCTTAGGCATTGCACTTTGCTCGGCCGGAAGTTATTTTACAATACTTGGATTGTTATTAATCCTGCTTGCAACCATTTTCTTTGTAATCTCCTGCATCCTCTTTGCAGGACTTAAGACAGTAAAACCAAACGAAGCAATGGTACTTACATTATTCGGTAAATATCACGGAACGATCAAGAAATCAGGCTTCTTCCTTGTTAACCCTTTTGCAACACCTTTCAATCCCGGCTTAAGCACGATCAGAAATGCAAACGGTTCAACAATGACAATCGGTTCAAAGACCGTATCCATGAAAGTAAGAACACTTGATAACGAACGCCAGAAAGTTAACGATGTTCTGGGTAACCCCATAATTATCGGAGCTGTTGTAATCTGGAAAGTTACAGATCCCACAAAGGCTGTATTTGCAGTAGACAACTACAACAATTACCTTTCAATCCAGTGTGACTCAACGATCAGAAATATCGCAAGACTTTATCCTTACGATGACATGGATGACAAAGACGGTGTCGACGAGAAAACACTCCGCGGTTCATCACAGGAAATCGCAGATCGCATGAAAGATGAACTCCAGGCAAGAGTAAGCGAAGCAGGTATCGATATTATCGAAGTAAGAATCACACACCTCTCCTACTCCGAAGAAATCGCTGCAGCAATGTTACAGAGGCAGCAGGCAGTTGCAATCATCGCAGCAAGAAAGAAGATCGTTGAAGGTGCTGTAAGCATGGTTGAAATGGCTATTGACCAGCTCGGTGAAAACGACATCATTCATCTTGATGACGAAAGAAAAGCTCAGATGGTATCAAACCTCATGGTTGTTCTTTGCGGCAACAAAGAAGCTCAGCCCATCGTAAACAGCGGATCGATCTACTAAATAATAAACTCCCTTTTACATACCAAATAACATTATCAAATGGAACTTTCAGAGGCGGATTGATATCCGTCTCTGACGGTACCATAAAACAAAAAAAATCATGAAAGGAGAAGCCCGGTAAGCAGTAACAGCCGGAAAAAGAATATGGGTGCTAAAGAAAAAAAATCCGTCGAGAATACCTCCATGGAAAAAAAGCAGATACTCCTTCGTCTCTCTCCTTCCTTACATAATGAATTGGCCGCATGGGCGGAAGACGATTTCAGATCCATAAACGGTCAGATCGAATATCTTCTTTCCGAAGCGGTAAGAAAGAGAAAAGGTACCGAGCACAAAGATTAAAACCAAAAAGGTATCCCAATCGGGATACCTTTTTGGTTTCTGATCATTCATCAGGTTATTTATTGATTATTCATCAAGATAATATTTCTGATTATTCATCAAGTCCGAAGATGTCATGAATTGCATTTGCTGCTCTGTCTGCATCGTTAACATCGATAAGAACGGTTACTCTGATTTCGGAAGTTGAAATCATCTTGATGTTGATGTGCTCATTGTAGAGACATTCAAACATCTTTGCTGCAACGCCGGGATTTGACATCATGCCTGCACCAACAATTGAAACCTTGCATACATTCTTTTCCATATCGATGTTCTGGTATTTAAGTCTTGCCTTGTTGTCTTCAAGAACCTTGATAGCTTCATCACCGAAGTTTCCGTCAACTGTAAATGAAATATCCTGAGTATTGTTACGTCCTGTTGACTGAAGAATCATATCCACATTAATATTTGCCTTTGCAAGAGCATCGAATACTCTGAATGCGGTACCGGGCTTGTCCTCAAGACCGATGATTGAAATTCTCTCAGCATTTTTATCTACGGCAACGCCGCTAACTAACATTTTTTCCACTTTAACATCCTCCTTAACGACCGTTCCTTCCTCATTTGTAAGAGATGAACGAACTACCAATGTAACACCGTATTTCTTTGCCATTTCAACGGAACGGTTATGTAATACTCCGGCACCGAGCGTTGCAAGATCAAGCATTTCATCATATGTGATCTCTTCAAGTTTTCTTGCCTTGTTTACGATTCTCGGATCGGCTGTGTAAACACCGTCAACATCTGTATATATTTCACACTTGTCTGCTCTTAATGCGGCAGCAATGGCAACTGCAGTCGTATCCGAACCGCCTCTGCCGAGTGTTGTGTAATCGTCATATTTATTGATACCCTGGAATCCGGTAATAATAACTATTTTTCTGCCTTCAAGTTCATGTGTGATCCTTTCGGAATCGATTCTTTTAAGTCTTGCATTACCGTAATTGGATGTGGTATGCATTGAAACCTGAAAAGCATTAAGGCTGATGGCGGGAACGCCAAGATTAGCCATAGCCATAGCCATGAGTGAAACACTTGTCTGCTCGCCTACGGTAAGGAGCATGTCAAGTTCTCTTTTGGATGGGTTGGGATTAATATCTTTTGCTTTTTCGATGAGTTCGTCGGTCATCTTTCCCATTGCGGAAAGAATAACGACAACATCATTGCCCTTGTTGTATTCTTCAATGCATCGACGGGCTACGTTGTAGATTCTTTCTTTGTTGGCAACCGATGTGCCGCCAAATTTCTTAACTACTAACATTTCTTCCTCCTAAAATAAAATATTTCCCCAAAACATCACCATTTTAATTCCGGTTTAAATATTTTTCAACAAAAAACTATTCCGTTTCCAAAAAATGATTCAAAAGCATGTTTCCTTCATCGAAATAACATCCGGATTCTTTGGCACTTTTCTCGCAATAAAACTGATTGCCTTCAACTTCGAGTCCGGAGTCGTATATAAGATAAGGAACTGCATCCGACTCGGAAGTTCCTATTCTTACATATGTCGGAAAATATGGCATTACCAGAAGTCTGAATTCCGCATCCCTGCCCTGAATCTCTTCAACAAGAGGTCCGACAATGTACGCATCTATATTCTCGATTGCCTTTATCTTCTTTTCTATGCTCTTTGCTACGCTTGCTTCGTTAACCGCTTTAACATGAATGATCACAAAATCGTAATCATCATCAAACAATGCCGTAACGGCAGCATCCTTTTTACCCGAATAATTGGTATTAAGTCCGCCTGTCGCTCCGTCGACTTCATATACTTTCATATTAACCGCGGCGGCAAAAGCCTTCATCTTTTCATCGACCGTTATAACAGCGCTCTTCTTTCCGGTTTTTGTATAAAAATCTTCAATCTTCTGTCCTTCTTCCGAAACGGTATTAAAGTCAGAAGAATCATATCCGAATACGGAAAGATTAGCTGATTCAACGTCTATCGGCTTTCCTTTGGGTATGGTATGAACCATTCCGATCTCCGACATTCTTGCGAGCGTATCCATGTGAGACGTTTTCGCAACTGCCAGCGGAGTCCTTCCCTTCAGCTCATCCAAAGGTTCATCAGACATCCCATCGCAAAGTATGACAACAAATTTCATTTCCTTATCCTATCCTATACGCACGATTCACACTTCCTGATTAAAGGAAGCGTACAAAGTTAACTATCGAGCCTTCGAATCGATTTTTCATTTCATAGAATTTTACTTCGGATACTTTTTCGCTTACAACACCGATCTCATCGTTAAGCGAATCGATAGAAACAGTATCCTTCACACCGATGCATTCTGAAATTTTGTTTAAATCTTCCCTTTTTACCCTGATAAAATATTCGAATTTCTTTTTCTCGTCGGGAACGAATTCAACATCTTCGTCCTTCCAGGGACATTCGATTGTTTTACCTTTATTATTTGCACATTCAACGATATCCGATACTATGGCTGAAGCTGTAGCAAGCTTTCCTGCGCCCTGACCGTAGAAAAGTGTATCTCCGACCATATTTCCCTTTACCATAATACCGTTAAATACTCCCCTTACGCCGTAAAGGGGGCTGTCTTTGCTTACCATGAAAGGTGCCACTATGGCAAGACATTTTCCGTCAATGTCTCTGCTTAAGCCCAAAAGTTTGATCGAACAGTTAAGCTTCTTTGCATATTCAAAATCATTTTTACCTATATTCGTAATTCCTTCGGTATGGACATTCTTATAATTAACGGTTTTGCCCATGGCAAGAGAAGAAAGAATCGCAATCTTTCTGCACGCGTCATGTCCGCATACATCCGCTTCGGGATTCTGCTCTGCATATCCCTTTGCCTGTGCTTCTTTTAAAACCGCATCATATTCGCAGCCTTCTTCATCCATTTTCGTTAACATATAGTTGGTAGTACCGTTTAAAATACCGGTAATGCCCTCAATACGCTCTGCGCCGAGACAGTCTTTAAGAGGACGCAGAATGGGAATTCCGCCTCCTACACTTGCTTCAAAAAGATAAGAGCAGTGATTCTCTTTTGCAATCTTTAAAAGCTCCACACCGTATTCGGCAACAACAGCCTTGTTGGATGTGCAGACACTTACTGAGCGGGAAAGAAGTGCTTTTGTAAATTCGTAAGCTTTTCCGATTCCGCCCATTGCCTCTACCGCTATATCTATTTCGGGATCGTTTTCAATAATCGAAATATCATGAACCACTTTGTTTTCATTGGGATCTCCGGGGAAATCTCTAAGATCAAGGATATACTTGACTTCCACCTCATCGGAGCATCTTTCGGAAAGTTCCTTGCAGTTCTTCTCAATAATTTCAGCCACTCCGCTTCCAACGGTACCGTAGCCTAAAAGGGCAACATGTATCATAACTATCTCCTTTGGGACAAAATACTGCCAAAATCAACAATGTATTATAACATTAAACTTCTTGTTTGACAAGTTGAGCAGGGAACAATCATTCTCTTTACTATTCCCTGTCCCGTTGATAAAATATATTTAAATTTACAGGTTTCAGAAAATCTTCGGAGGATTTCATATATGAAAGAGAAGCTTTACACCATTCCCATGAACGATGCCGTTAACGCCGGCGACGAATGTCCTTTCTGCTTCGTCGAAAGAGACGTCGAACAGGATCTGCTCGATCTGGTGCTCGGTTCAGGTTCATCCTACATGGAAGCAGACATGCGTGAAAAGACCGACAAGGCAGGCTTTTGCAGAATGCATTTCAAGAAAATGTTTGACTACGGCAACACGCTCGGAAACGCATGGATTTTAAAAACACATTATATGGAGATGCGTAACCAGATGAAAAAGAGCATGGACTCTTACAAGCCCGGCAAAACAACCATCATGTCAAAGTTTTCAAAGTCTTCCAAAGTTGAAATGAAAAACTCCGTGGCAGCATGGGTAAAAGAAAAAGAAGAATCATGCTATATATGCAATTCCTTTAAGGAAATGTATGAAAGATATCTCGATACATTTTTCGTAATGTATAAAAAAGATGATGAATTCGTAAACAAGATAAAGAATTCAAAAGGTTTCTGTCTTACACATTTCGGCGATCTGTGCGAAGCCGCGGAAACAAGATTAAACGACAAGCAGAAAGAGGAATTCTTCAACATGCTCTTCCCTCTCATGGAAGAAAACATGAGCCGCCTTCAGGAAGACGTTTCCTGGCTGATTGAAAAATACGATTACAGAAACAAAGACGCCGACTGGAAGAATTCAAAAGATGCAATCCAGAGGGGTATGCAGAAATTAAAAGGTTCCTACCCCGCAGATCCCGTATATCAGCAGAAAAAATAAAACATTTTTCAAATCAAAAAATAAAACCGGCATTTTTCAAAGCTGCCGAAATACACAACCGTATTATCTGATAAACAATTGTATTTATAAAAAATATAAAGCCAACAGAAAGACCTTTACCGTTTTTGATACGATAAAGGTCTTTTTTGCTGCTTTGTATTGAATTTGTTGTATTTCTGTTTTTGAATTTGTTGTATTTCTGTTTTTTGAATTTGTTGTATTTCTGTTTTTGAATTTGCTTTTTCTTTTGTTTTCGATTCAGTTTCGGTTACTGCTTTATCTGTCCCATTTGTCACACAGCGAGTTGATCTGATCCGCAAATTTCGCAAGATCCTTGTTCGTACCGCCCTGATTTCTTTCGATAACCTGTAACAGTCTGTTTCCTGCCGCAAGGAGTCTCGCGAATACTTCGGTAACTCTCTTGGTGGGATCTTTCTTTTCGACAGGCTTCGGATAAGCTTCGTATACAATCTCATTGGCAGCGAGGTCGTAAACGGTTCCGCTGAAAGGTGCATACGCATCAAATCCGTATGAATCTTTAAGACAGTCCGAAAAGATATTACATACGGTGTCTTCACCGTGTACAATGAATACCTTGTCAGGCTTTTGCTCAAAAGCATTGATCCAGTTAATAAGTCCGCCCTTGTCGGCGTGTCCGCTCATTCCGGCAAGAACCTGAATGTTCGCATTGACTTCAATAGGCTCGCCGAAGAGTTTGACTTCATCAACGCCTTCGACAAGTACTCGTCCAAGAGTACCCACTGCCTGATAACCTACAAAGAGAATCGTACATTCCTCACGCCAGAGGTTATGTTTCAGATGGTGTCTGATACGGCCCGCTTCACACATGCCGGACGCGGAAATGATAACCTTGGGTTCGGGATCGAAGTTGATCTCTCTGGATTCGTCCGACGTGATCGTAAGTTCGAGTCCCGGGAAAACCAGCGGATTGATACCCTGCCTTACAAGTTCCATCGCCTGATCGGAGAAGCAATTATAAATGTTCTTCTGGAAAACTTCCGTTGCTTCAACGGCAAGAGGCGAATCGACGAACACTTTGAATCCGTCATGACCTTTAATCATTTCGTCCGCTTTGATCTGTCTTAAGAAATAAAGCATTTCCTGTGTTCTGCCGACAGCAAACGAAGGAATGACCACATTACCTCCCCTGTCAAAAGTTTCCTGAATTATATGCGCAAGTTCTTTTACATAATCGGGAGTATCGTTTGAATGGAATCTGTCGCCGTATGTGGATTCCATGACAACATAATCTGCGGTAGCCGTGTATGAAGGATCTTTAAGAATCGGATCGTTTACGTTACCCAAGTCACCCGAAAATACGATCTTCTTGGTAACTTCATCCTCGGTAATCCAGATTTCGATACTCGATGAGCCCAAAAGATGTCCGACATCGGTAAATCTGAACTGAATTCCGTCGCATAAATCATACTGAGCGTTATATGCAAAAGGCAGAATTCTCTTGATCACGCCTTCCGCGTCCTCCATCGTATAAAGAGGTTTTATATCAAAATCTTTCGCACCTCTCTTTGCCTTACGGGCTTTCCATTCTGCTTCCTGCATCTGAATGTGTGCGGAATCTCTTAACATTATGCTGCAAAGATCCCTGGTAGCTTCAGTAGCAATAACCTTGCCTTTAAATCCTTTTGCATACAAAAGAGGCAGAAGTCCCGTATGGTCTATATGAGCATGCGTAATAAACACATAATCAATGTCGCTCTCGGCACAGGGTAACTCTGTATTCTCGTAAACATTTACGCCCTGTTCCATACCATAATCAACCAGAATCCACTTGCCGCATGCCTCAAGACAATGGCAGCTTCCGGTTACTTCGTGATCCGCCCCGATAAAATGAAGTCTCATATTTAATTTTGCCCCCCTTGATTTACTTTTAGTGAAAATCTTCCAGCAAATTAATTATATATATTTTACCAAATTTTATGTATTTTTACAACCTTTGTGTCCCTCAAAAAGAGCCTTATGCAAATAAAAAATCCGCCGAAGCGAATTTGTTAAGTTTAAAATTAATTTTCAGGCACTTTTCCTTAAATCAGGCATATCTTTATCAAATATGTAAATTTTGACCGTTTTAGTCATTGCCAATAAAAGCCATCATACGACCACAGTCTCATCCATCCGAGCCCGGATTAATCATCTGACTGTCGTATCATTAATCAGACTTTAATCTGTTTTCAGGATATTACATCTCAGGTGGAATTATATCCATTATCCGACCACTACTTCATCCATCGGAATGTCAAATTCATCATGCATGATATCATTCACATAACACTGCTTAAAACATACTCCGACTTTTTTGATACAGGCATCTTTATGAACCGAAAAGAATCTGTCATAATATCCTTTTCCGTAGCCGATCCTGTAGCCGGATTCATCAAAGGCAACTCCCGGAACAACGGCAAGATATTTTCTCTCTTTTCCGAATTTGATTTCCTTTAAACCTTCAACAGGCTCCCTCACATTAAAATTTCCCGTCTCGAGTTCATTTATGTTCTTAACTTCATAAAACGTCATCTCATCCCCGGAAGTCTTCGGAAAATAAAATGAATGTTTTGAATCGGGATCAAATATACCGAATACATCTGCTTCGTATTCAAGCGGCGCATACAAAAGAATCCCGTCATATTTGTCTTTTGCGATAAGATCGATAAGTTTTTCCCTTATACGCTCTGAGGCCTCTTGGGCTTCTTCAAACGGTATGTTTTTCCGGATTCCGATATATTCTTTTCTTAACGCTTTTTTATCCATATATCTACCTATAAATCATTCGAATCAAGACTTAACGCTTTTTATCCATATATCTACCTATAATTCATTCGAATCAAGAACGATCGTAAACGGTCCGTCATTAAGAAGTTCGACTTTCATATCCGCACCGAATATACCCTTTTCAACATGTTTTCCGGCTTTTTGGCACTCATCGATAATATATTCATATAATTCGTTAGCCATGTCAGGCGCTCCGGCATTTGTAAAAGAAGGTCTGTGGCCTTTCTTACAGTCTGCATATAAAGTAAACTGCGAGATGAGAAGAAGCGCTCCATCGACATCCGAAAGCGACAGATTGGTCTTTCCGTTTTCGTCCTCGAATATTCTGAGTCCAAGCATCTTCTTTATCATTTTATCAGCAGTTTCCTTTGTATCGTCGTGAGTCACTCCGATCAATACAAGGAATCCTTTTTCTATCTGCCCCGTAATTTTCGAATCCACGGTTACGGATGCGTGTGATACTCTCTGAATTACAAATTTCATGATTAAGCCTCTTTCATCTTACAATACAGCAACAACGATACCCGCTATGATTATGCAGGCGCATATGAGCTTGTAGCCTATGTTCTTTTCTTTAAATATGAACTTGCCCGCCAGGATCGTTACAATGCAGCAGCTCTGCTTTATAAGCGTCATAACGGTCACCCTCGAATCTGGCATTCTGTTGGCTATAAACAAAGCCTTGTCCCCGATAACGAACATAATGGCAAGTATCCATATCCAGTAGTTTTTCAAAGCGCTTACTATCTTTACTTTTTCCTTTGTTACAACAATAAATATTATATAATAAATGACCAGGAAAAGCATATACCAAAACTGAAGCTGAGTGCTTGTTACGTTTTTGGTAAGTATCTTGTCCATTACGCCGGATATGGCATTAAAAAGGCATGAAAGAAGCGTGTAGATCACTACCCTCGCACTGACCTTTTCTTCCTTAAGATTCTTCCTTCTTTCGCACATCACAAGGCCGACACAGACAAGCACAAGACCTGCTATCTGAAGGATACTCATTTTCTCTTTAAGAATTGCAACTCCGAGAAGCGTCGCAAAAAGCACTCTGGACAGATCTATAATGCCGTAAAGGCTTACAGGCATCTGTTTTATGGCTTTAAACGAAAGTATCCATGCCGCAAATATTATAAGCGATTTAAACGCTATAAAAAGCATCGTGACCGGGTCAACACCCCACGCTTTGGGTGCGCTCGGCAATACAAACAGAAATGATAAAGCCGTATAAATGATCAGTACTTCTATTACAGTATTCTTTTCAAGAGATTTTTTCTTAACGATTTCCCTTCCGCCTTTTAAAAGTCCGTAAAGGAGAACCAGTAAAATCCACCACATCTTCGTAAGTCCTTTTAAATAATTACATTTTGCTAATATATGATCAACCCGACACCGCTGATTTTGCTTCAGCTGACATCCCCGGATCAATGCATAAAAAAAGAGGATCTTCTTGTTCAGAAGACCCCCTGATATTTAATTTTATTCCTCATCCTCATCTGTGGAATCGGTGTCATTTACATCTATGGGCTTATCCTCTTTGTCTTCGCCCCAGATTTTCATGTTGAGTTCTTTGTCCTTCTTTTCCACAAGATCAAGAACCGCTTTTGCCTTAGCCTGCTCTGCGCTCGCCTTCTTCTCGTCTTTGATAAGAAGTTCCAGGTTTGCGGAAATCATATCGATGTTGTTCTTGAATTCCTGAACAAGTTCAGCAGTCTTATCGATTGCAACCTTTGTGATCTCTTCGATGTAAGAATCGAACTGAACCTTTGTGGTATTCGCAAACATCTGTTCAACATCATTCTTGTAAGACTTCTTGTCGTTTGTAGAAAAGATGATGATTGCTTTCTGCTTGTTGATGTATTCATCCATCTTAAGAGCTTTAAGACTTGAAGGAGGAACCTGAGTATCAGCAACGTTCGTGATTCTCTTGATGATCTCCTCGTCGATTCCCTTGTAGCCGGAAATCTTCTTAATGATGATACCCTTAAGTTCATCTATCTGCTGAATGAGGATTCTGCCACGGTTGTTCTTGTAGTTGTCGTCGATTTCCTGAAGATATCTGTTGAGTTCATTTCTGATGATATTGTTCTTCTCTTCAAATACTTCGGGACGAAGTGCGATCCACTTCATCTTGTCGGCGATCTTGCCCGCCTGAATCTGACGGTTACCCATCACGGTGTAGAGCTGATTGATATCGTCAATCTGGAATACCATGTTCTCCGTAGTCATATTTGTGAGATAATCGGCATACGCATCATCAATATCCTTAACCATGCTGGTTTTCATAGTATTGATGTTTCTTTCAATCTCTTCCTTTGAAAGTCTGGCCTGATTCTCAATAACTTCGTAGTCTTCACGGATGAAATCAACAACGCTCTTGATTCCGTCATATAATCCCTTTGCCTTAACAGCCAGCGCGTATTTTCTGCCGTACTGAATGATTTCTTTTTCGATGGCATACATACCCGAGTTTACGTAGATTCTCTGTAAGATTGGGTAAAGGCTGGAATCTTCGGGATTATTACATTTCTTAAGTTCTTCTATACAATCCTTGATAAGTGTCTTGGTTTCGTTGTCGGAACGTGCGAGCTTATCAAGTTTGAAATACATACCTGTATCAACATCTGCCTTGATATTGTCTACTCTGAAAGGATCGTCAACAGGCTCGTTGTTGATCTCGTTCTTGTGGTTGGCAAGCCATCTTCTTTCATCTTCGGTATCAACGTTGTTGCCGATAGCCTTTGCGATATATGCAGCCTTTGATGATACAAAGAAAAGTCTTTCTTTTGAAAGGTCGATCTGCTGTGCTTCCTCGTTGTAGATCTTGTCTGTTTCCTTAAGGGTAACTTCGACTTTCTTTTTCTTTAAAAGCTGAAGGTCCGTAAGCGACTTTGTATCAGCCTGGTTGATAACGTGAAGCGATCTTGTAAGATCGATAGTTGTCGCCTCGCCTTCTCTGTTGCTTGAATTGATCAGGTTGTAGAGAATCGAGTTTCCGGTACCTTCCATCTTGGTCGGCTCGTAGAGAACGATAAGAATTGAATTCGTCTGCTGAGCAAGTGCTTTCTGAAGTACAAGAAGGTGCTCATTCGAATTCGAGTCCGTACCGGGTGTATCATAGAATGTAAAGTTGATATTCTCGTCAAGAGGAATAGGGAAACTTACCTCGATGATACCGTCGATATATTCTTCGTTTTCGTCATTTCCCATGTTGGGAATGTCGTTTAATTTCTTAAGTACCTGATAGAGCTGTTCGTGCTGCTGAAGTCTGAACATGATAGCCGAGTTAACTTCGGAATTGATCTTTTCCTGTGTAATCTCGCACTCTCCGTCAGCATGGAAAGCAAATCTCTTCTTTTCCTTGTCCCAGACGATGTTTGCAACGATAGACTTCTCGGCATCATCACCCTTCTTTATCACAAAAGACACCGAAGGCTCCTTGGCGTTCTTGATTCTGAACATCTTGGCTGTCTCGGAGTTGATGCTTTCGGGAAGGATTCTCTTACCGATCAGTGCATTGATAAAAGTGGATTTACCTGAAGAATATGTACCTACAAGGCACAGATTGACATCGGAATTGTTAAGCTTTGCTTTCTTGGCCTCAAATTCCGTTTTTCTTTCAACAAAAGATTTGCGAATATCAGAATTCTGAAGCTCCGAATCAAATGTATCGAGAGTTTCATCACAGAAATCCGCAATTGCTGTATATATGTCAGTTACAGAAGGAAGCTCTATAAACTGTTTTACTTTAAATCTGTCTTCTTTGACCGACTTGTTGTATTCTTTAACCTTTTTAACAAAATCGTCGTAGTCAACCTTTGTTCCTTTGAATACAAGATTGACATTATCTCTCAAAAATTGTTCCCAAATATCATCAAAGAACTTATTCCCATGATTCTGAAGCAGAAATTCTCCGTTATCCGGTCCGTACTGATTTAACCAGGGGCACATAGCATAAGGAATCTCGACAAACTCTCCCTTCGCTTTTGCCAGAAAACGAATCTCCTTCTTCACAGGATGATACATTATCATTAATTCTTTCATGAATGCCTCCCCAAAATGTCTGTGTGGGTGAATCCCCTTTTCAATTCACGCCATATTTTATTATATACTATATAATGTCAAAATTCAAACTATATATTCTAAATTTAGTGCGTTTTTGCAAGAAGAAACCGCACTTTTTTGTCATTGTTTAGCCTTATTTTGCACTTTCAATCTGCCAGTCAATTTCGGCCAATCCGTTTTCTTTTAAAAATTTGTTGGCCGTTATAAAATGATTGCATCCGAAAAACCCACGGTATGCCGATAGTGGTGACGGATGCGGCGCTGTCAGTATGAGATGCCTCGGATTATCAAGAATGGCTTTCTTGGCTATAGCCGATCTGCCCCATAACATAAATACAATCGGCCTGTCTTGTTCGTTCAGAACCTTTATGGCGGCATCCGTAAACTTCTCCCATCCTATGCCCTGATGAGACTGGGGACTGTGAGCCCTGACAGTCAGGACCGTGTTCAGAAGAAATACTCCCTGTCTTGCCCATTTCTCAAGATATCCGTTATCCGGAATACAGCATCCGAGTTCGTCATGAAGCTCCTTGTAGATATTTTCAAGTGACGGAGGAATACCCACACCCTTTCGAACGGAAAAACAAAGTCCGTGAGCCTGCCCTGCGTCGTGATACGGATCCTGTCCGAGTATAACAACCTTGACATTCTCAAGCGGAGTATAATGAAACGCATTGAAAATGTCCTGCTTGGGCGGATATACGGTATGTTCCTTATATTCCGAAAGCAGTTTCCTGTATAGTTCTATATAGTATTCCTTATCAAATTCACCTTTGAGTGCTTTCTCCCACTCTCCCGTGATAGGCGGCATTTCTCTGTCCTCGCTTACAAAAATCTTACGTCAAAACTATAATCTGACAGGAATTCCCTCGTTCGCAAGGTACTTCTTAACCTCACGGATCTCCAGTTCCTTGAAATGGAAAAGGCTTGCGGCAAGCGCAGCTTCAGCCTTTCCTTCCGTCAACGCTTCTTTAAAATGTTCAACGGTTCCTGCACCGCCCGATGCGATAACCGGAATCGAAACATTCTCGGCAATTATCCTTGTCAGTTCAATATCGTAACCGTTCTTGGTCCCGTCGCAGTCCATGCTTGTAAGAAGTATTTCGCCGGCACCCAGTTCATAAGCCTTGATGGCCCATTCCACGGCATCGATACCCATATCAACACGTCCGCCGTTTTTAAATATATTCCAGCCGCTGCCGTCCGCTCTTCTTTTTGCATCGATGGCAACAACTACGCACTGCGAACCGAATTTGTCAGCCGCATCTGCAATAAGATTCGGATTCATGATGGCTGCCGAATTGACAGCTACCTTGTCAGCACCTTCTCTTAATATCTTTCTGAAATCGTCAACGGTTCTGATGCCGCCGCCTACGGTGAAAGGTATAAAAACACTTTCAGCCACGGCCCTTACCATGTCGACAACCGTATCTCTCGCATCCGAACTTGCGGTAATGTCGAGAAAAACAAGTTCATCGGCTCCCGCTTTGTCATATGCAAGCGCACATTCAACGGGATCTCCCGCATCTATTAAATTAACAAAATTTACTCCCTTGACCACACGACCTGCATTTACGTCGAGGCAGGGTATAATTCTTTTTGTATGCATTTATGCCTCCAGGAAATTGCTTAATATTCTTAGTCCCACGGAACTGCTCTTTTCCGGATGAAACTGAGTCGCAAAGATATTTCCGCACTCAACCGCAGCCTGTATCGTTGCTCCGTATTCGCTTGTGGCGGTCACTATACTCTCATCCTCCGCCTGAAGATAATACGAATGGACGAAATACACGTAACTTCCTTTGACTACTTTGTTAAAAAGAATGCTCTTTTGGGGAAATTCAAGCGAATTCCATCCCATGTGCGGGATTTTTCTTCCTTCACCTTCGGGAAGTCTTACGATTTTTCCCTTAAGTATTCCGAGTCCTTCGACCCCGGGATTTTCCTCGCTCGACTCAAACAGAAGCTGCAGACCGAGGCAGATACCGAGTAAAGGCTTTTTTTCGGTAATCACAAGTTCTTTAATCACATCGGTCAATCCGTACTCGTTAAGCTTTTCCATGGCATCTTTAAATGCTCCGACGCCCGGTAAAATCAGCTTGTCCGCATTTTTTAACACTTCAATGTCTCTCGTTATGACACAGTCATATCCAAGTTTTATCACCGCCTTTTCGACGCTCTTGATATTGCCTGCATCATAGTCAATTATGGCTATCATTATCAGTCCTCCGAACCGTTATTTATCAGTTCTTCTTCCGGAAGCATGTCTTCAAGTTCCGGCAGATCGTTTTCGGGTTCCTCTTCTTCGGGACCCGCTTCTTCTGTATTTTTGCCTTCCGCATTTGCGGGATTATATTCATCCATGAAAGAATCGTATTTTCTTCCGGCAACCAGATTTTCAACGGCAATGGTATAATAAACCGGCTTCATCTGACAGATTTCATCTATCTGTTCTGCCGTTACGCCGTATTCATCGCTGATTCTGGATGCAATTTTATCTCGAAATGCATTTACTTCTTTAGTAATCGAGAGTTCCTCTGCCTTTGAAAGAGAATCCGTGCACACCGAATATGTCTCAAAAAGGGCATCCAGATATTTCATCTCTTCTCCGGTTATCTCGTAAGCATCAGCTTTGTCCTCATAAAGCTCAAGTTTGTAAAGGAGCGATGATTTAAGGTAGATTAACTCATCGGAACTGTTTCGTTTGATACCGTAAAGCTTATTGCTTGCAGTTGCGTAATCGCCGAGGTAATATGCGTTTCTTGCTTCCCTTACAGCCATTATCTTCGATCCGGCCATTCCGAGAATAAGCACTATTCCGAGAATCGTAAGGCAGAATAATGCGCTGACTATCATGCCCGGTTTTTTGATCGAGGACTTTGTCTCTTCCTCTTCCTGAACGGGTTTTTCTTTCTTGGGCTTTTTGTCTTTGGGTTTCTTTTTCTTTTCTTTCTTGCCACTCTTCTTGTCTTCTTCGTCAAGTTCGGCTTCTATTGCGGCATTGTCATCGGCATTCTTCTTGCCCTTGCCTTTTTTGTCTTTCTTGCCCTTTTTCTTTCCGCCCTTTTTATCTTTGGGATCAGCTTCTTCAGCCCCGACTTCACCCTGCTTCTCGCCTTCGCCTTCCTCTTCGTCTTCCTCAAACAGGAATCCGAAAATTTTAGCCAGGAAACCGGATTTCTTCTTATCGTCGGAAGAATCGAATTCCATGTCTTTATCTTTCGCTTCGCCGTCTCCGGATTCCGAAGCTGTTTCTTCGCTTACTTCTTCGCCTTTTCCTTTTTTCTTGGATTTCTTTTCTTTTTTCTTCTTTTCTTTCTTCTTTTTTTCTTTTTTCTTCTTGCCCTTCTTGCCATCGTCTTCTTCGGGCGTTTCTTCGTCAAACATTCCTTCGGATTCATCTTCATCCTTGGGTTCAATGTCTTCGATCATTTTTAGAAGGTCATCGTTAACGGCTTCATTATTATCCGATTTCTGGATAATATTATTTATTTCATCGAGATCGTCATCGGCTTCCGCCTGTTTCTCGTTCATCTCGGCCTGAATTCTCTCGCTCTCTTCATTAGCCTTGTTTTCAACTGCTGCAAGAAGCGCATCTACATCTTCAAGGTTACTTAAGAAATCATCGGATAATGAATCATCCGGGATTGCTTCGCTTCCGTTTTCCAAAGGAGCGGAATCGCCCGGAATGTCCGAAGCATCAGGCACTTCACTCTCCAAACTTTCTCCTGCATCTCCCGTATCAGAAGTTTCCGGTACGTCTTCCGAAGCATCAGCGACGTTTTCATCTTCCGGTGCCGCTTCGGCAGCACTTTCCGTCTCTTCTGCCTTTTCCTCTTCGCTTTCATTCAAAAGAGCTTCTTCGGCTGCTTCGGGATCTTCCTCGTATTTGGCCATACGCTCTTCAAGATCTTTCGAATCCACTTTTCTTTCGGGGTGGATATCGGAAACATCCGAAAGAATGGCATCGATTTCATCCATGTCAAGGAATTCTTCGGTGGCATTCTCTTCGTTTTCAGAAACATCAAAAACACCGGAATCCGATGCCTCATTGCTTTCAGCACCGGTTCCCTCCTCATTGTTTCCGTCGTATTCGGGAATGTCAATTACTTCATCAAGATTAAGTTCCTCAAGAAGTTTTGCCATTTCACTTTCCGTATCGGATCCGTCATTCATTTTTTCGAGAATTTCTTCATCGGAAGCCATTCATCGTCTCCTTATCGCATTCATGAAACATTTCACACCTAAAACAGCCGAGAGATAAGTCCCGGCTGTCAGAATAAAATCATTACTGCCACTTTCGTAACATCCGCCCGCGAAAGCAGATTTACGACTGATTAAAACTGAACCAGGCGATCGACTTCCAAAACAAGATTTCCGATCTCGGGTTTTGAAAGCTGGGCATCCGCTCCGAGCGATTCCCCTTTTCTTCTCATTTCTTCATTGATAAGCGATGAGAATATAACTACAGGTATATGCGAAAGATTTTCATCTGTTTTAATAAGTTTAAGTAATCTCAAACCATCCATTCTGGGCATTTCGATATCGGTAATAACAAGTTTGCAGACATCATCGAGATCTCCTCTCTTCTCTGCATCGGTAATGATATCCCACGCCTCCTGACCGTCTACACAGCTCATAACGTTTGTATATCCGGCTTTCTTTAGAGAATCTCTTACAAGCTTGTTAAGAAGTGCGGAGTCTTCTGCAAGAACAATGGGAACATCGTTTTTTCTTCTTTCTCCGAGTTCTTCGATTTCCGAAATCTTGATGCTTGTTTCGGGATTTATGTCAGATACGATCTTCTCGAAATCAAGAATTACAATAAGCTTTCCGTTTATATTTACAATTCCTGTGGAAATGCCGTCATTCGTACTTGAAAGAGTAGATTCGGGCTTCATGATCTGTGTCCATGACACTCTGTGAATACCCACAACATTTTCTACGTGAAAAGCAATATCGAGTTTATTGAAATTCGTAATTATAAAAAGTCCGCCGGGCTTTGACTCACCAAGCTGAAGGCAGTTCGACAAATCAACCGCTGTAATCATTGTATCTCTCGGCATGAATATACCCTCGATACTGGGATGTGCGTTAGGAACCGGTGTGACTTCCTGATAATTGATAATTTCTCTGATCTTTGCTACGTTGATGCCATAAGAATTTCCGGCAATTATGAATTCCAAAACCTCTAATTCGTTCGTGCCGCTTTCCATAAGAATTTTACTTTCCATAACCCCTCACCTCACATAATGATATTGGCATTATATCTGCTGCCGTTCATGCGGCAGTCTGAATATAAAAAATACACATGATTATTATATCATAATCACGTGTAAAATAATAGAATAAAATAAAAAATCGGAGTGACAAGATTTGAACTTGCGACCTCTGCCTCCCTAAGACAGCGCTCTAGCCAAACTGAGCCACACCCCGATTAACGCGTTTTTTCAACCCGCAACGACTATTATATCCAAACACCGTATCTAAGTCAAGCATAAAAACAAATAAATTGTTTTTTGTAAAAATTTCTTATGAAATCAGCGAAAAATCGCAATATGTCTGTTATTTTTAACAAGAATTATCCCTTCGACAAACTCTCAAGATAATCATCAACTATTTTATAGATATCTTCCAGTCCTCTCTTATCCTGAGCCGAAAACGGAATAATGACCGTTTCTTTGCTGCAGTTAAGAGTTTTTCTTATCACGGACACCTGTTTTAATACCGCCCCTTTGGATATTTTATCAGCTTTGGTTGCTATTATTATGGGATCGAATCCGTTGGCAATTACCCATTCATACATCTGAATATCATTTGCATTGGGCTCATGTCTTATATCAACAAGAAGAAAAACCGCTTTAAGCGTCGGGGATTTCTTAAGATATCTCTCAATCATCTTTCCCCATTTTTCCTTCACCTCGTAACTAACCTTGGCATATCCGTAACCCGGAAGGTCGACAAGATAAAATTCCGAATTGATATTGTAATAATTTATGGTCTGAGTCTTTCCGGGCTGGGAAGATGTTCTGGCATAGGATTTTCTGTTAATAAAAGCATTGATAAGCGAAGATTTGCCAACATTGCTCTTGCCCGCAAAAGCAAATTCCGGAATGGAATTATTGGGTAATTTGCTGGTAATACCACACACGGTATCCAGATTTACGCTTTTTATCTTCATGTTTCCCTCCGAAAAAAGCAAACTGTCTTACTTTTAAGATAGTCTGCTTTTCCAACTCTTCTCTGTTTCGGCTTCAATCTTCAGGTATTCATTCTCCTGTCTCGAAGCGTCTTATTTTCTGACAACCAAAGGCTCCGAAAGTCCCAAAATCGAATCCTTTGTAATGGTACATTCCTTAATGGTGTCATCCGAAGGAATCTCATACATGGTTTTCATCATGACACGTTCCATAATGGAACGGATTCCTCTCGCACCGGTTTTTCTCTCGTATGCTTCCTTGGCGATTTCCATTACGGCATCCTCATCGAAGAAAAGATTAACATCGTCAATCTTAAACAATGCGGTATACTGCTTGATCATGGAATTCTTGGGTTCCTTGATGATACGAACCAACGCATCCTCGTCAAGGCCCTCAAGTGCCACGGTAATGGGAACACGTCCCACAAATTCGGGAATAAGACCGAATTTAACGAGATCCTGAGGAGTAACATCTTTAAAAAGATTACTCTTCTCAAGAATATTATTCTTTGTAATCTCGGAATTGAATCCGATGGATTTTTTGTTAAGTCTCTGCTCGATAATGTTTTCAAGTCCGTCGAACGCACCGCCGCAGATAAAAAGAATATTCGTCGTATTGATGGGAATAAGCTCCTGCTGGGGATGTTTTCTTCCGCCCTGAGGAGGAACGGACGCATTTGTACCTTCGATTATCTTAAGAAGCGCCTGCTGAACGCCTTCGCCGGATACATCTCTGGTAATGGAAACATTTTCGCCTTTTTTGGTAATCTTATCGATTTCATCGATATAAACAATACCGAATTCGGCTCTTGCGACATCATAATCTGCTGCCTGAATGAGTTTAAGAAGAATGTTTTCAACATCTTCGCCCACATAACCGGCTTCGGTCAGAGTCGTAGCATCACAGATAGCAAAAGGAACATTGATGATCTTGGCAAGAGTCTGTGCAAGATACGTTTTACCCGAGCCTGTAGGTCCGAGCATGATAATATTGCTCTTCTGAAGCTCCACATCAAGATCCGCCATCGTGGTGATTCTTTTATAATGATTGTATACCGCTACGGATAAAACAATCTTGGCTTCTTCCTGTCCGACTACGTAATCGTCCAGGAAAGCCTTGATCTGCTTCGGTTTAAGAAGATTGATGTCCAGACCGTTCTTCTTGATCTCATCATCAAAAAGATCGTCTTCCATAGCCTCTTTTGACTGTAATTTGATTATGTCATTACATGTGGCAATACACTCATCGCAGATATAAATACCGCCGGGTCCGGCAATCATCTGACCGACCTGTTTCTGGGTACGTCCGCAGAATGAGCATTTTACTTTACTGTTGCCGCCGTCATTCTTTTTGTTTGCCATATTACTCCTGTTTGTTGTCTTCACGTGCAGTAATTACACTGTCGATAAGACCGTACTCGCAAGCTTCTTCAGCGCTCATCCAGTTATCACGGTCAGTATCTTTTGCGATAACTTCAAGAGGCTGGTTACAGTTTGCAGCGAGAATTGTGTTCAATTTCTCTTTTGTTTTAAGAATGTGCTTTGCAGCGATTTCGATTTCGGTTGCCTGTCCCTGAGCACCGCCCAAAGGCTGGTGAATCATAATCTCGGCATTGGGAAGAGCCATTCTCTTGCCCTTTGCTCCGCCCGAAAGAAGAAATGCGCCCATTGAAGCTGCCATTCCTATACAGATGGTGGATACATCGCATTTGATATACTGCATTGTATCGTAAATAGCCATTCCGGCAGTTACGGAACCGCCGGGGCTGTTTATGTAAAGTTGAATATCCTTTTCGGGATCTTCAGCTTCAAGGAAAAGAAGCTGAGCTACTACCAAAGATGCAGTAACTTCATTTACTTCTTCTCCAAGGAAAATAATTCTTTCTTTTAACAGACGTGAGTAAATATCGTAACTTCTCTCGCCTCTGCTGGTTTGTTCAATGACATAAGGTACTAAACTCATGATACGCTCCTTACCAAACCGAAAAGATGATTATTCTTCGGTCTTTTCTTCTGCTTTTTTAGCTCTGGTCTTCTTGGGTTTAGCTTCGCCGTCAGCAGTTTCTTCTTTTGCTGCCTTCTTGGGCTTAGCTTCTCCGTCTTCTGCTTCCTTTGCTGCTTTCTTGGGTTTAGCTTCGCCGTCTGTTGCTTCTTTTGCTGCTTTCTTGGGTTTAGCTTCACCGTCTGCTGCTTCTTCCTTGGCTGCCTTCTTTGCCTTTGCTGCTTTTTCCTTAGCGTTGTCTCTTATGAAATCAAGAGCTTTCTGCATAACGATATCTTTCTTGAAAAGATCTTCTCTTTCTCCGACAAATGTCTCTTTGATCTTATCTTTTTCCATATGATATTCTTCTGCGATCTTATTGATTTCAGCTTCAACATCGCTTTCGGTAGCTTCGATCTTTTCAGCCTTTGCAACTGCTTCGAGAACAAGCTGAGTCTTGATCTTCTGTTCTGCCTGAGGCTTGATCTGGTCCATCATAGTTTCGGCATTCATGCCTGTATACTTGAAATACTGATCGATGTTCATTCCCTGATACTTAAGTCTCTGCGCAAACTCATCAAGCATTTCTCTCTGAGTTGTCTTGAGCATCATTTCGGGAATATCGATTTCGGAATCTTCGATGATTGCGTTTACTGCAGCGTCTTCCTTCTGCTTCTTTGCACCGTCAGCCTTCTTGTCAGAAAGATTCTTCTTAACTGATTCCTTGTATTCTGCGAATGTATCATAGCTTGAAACATCGCTTGCGAAATCGTCATCAAGTTCAGCAAGCTGCTTCTCTTTGATCTCGTGAATCTTTACCTTGAATACAGCGGGCTTTCCTGCAAGTTCTGCTGCCTGGTAATTCTCGGGGAAAGTAACGTTAACGTCAAATTCGTCATCCTTGTTCTTTCCTACGATCTGATCTTCAAAAGTATCTATAAAGGAATGAGAACCGATTTCAAGATTGTAGTTCTCACCTTTTCCGCCTTCAAAAGCAACGCCGTCAACAAATCCTTCGAAATCGATGGTAACCGTATCGCCCTGCTTAACTGCTCTGTCAACAGCAACGATTCTTGCAGCGTTCTGTCTTTCTTTTTCGATAGCTTCACTGATCTCGTCCTCAGTAACTTCGGTCTCAATCTTTTCAACTTCAACACCTTTATATTTGCCAAGTTTGATTTCAGGCTTAAGTGCTACTTCTGCACTGAATACGAAAGGCTTTCCGGCTTCCATATCAACCACATCGATCTTGGGTGCGGAAGCAATTTCGATTTCCTTAATTGCTTCATCATAAGCTTTCTCATATGCGTCGGGAATAATGATATTGGCAGCATCTTCATAGAAAACTTCCTTGCCGTACATTTTCTCAACAACTTTTCTGGGAACCTTTCCTGCACGGAATCCGGGAACGGAAATTCTCTTCTTGTTTCTCTGATATGCTTTCTCGCAAGCCGCCTCAAACTCTTCCGCGCTTACGTCAATGATAAGCTTTGCCATACTGCCTTCAAGCTTTTCAATCTTAAATCCCATTTTATATAAATCTCCTTTCAAAAGTGTGATAATCCACAGTCAATTGATAATTATATCATAGTCAGGTATATTTGTAAAAGAAAAATTGCTTAATACTGCTTGTATACGATAGCTTTAAGTAAATCTTCGGCAGTTTTTTCATCAGTGAGCGTTTCAATGATTTTTGCGGCAAAAGCTATTGATGTTCCCATGCCTCTGGATGTGATGATATTTCCGTCTTTTACGACTTCTTCATCGGGAACGGAAGCTCCTTCAAGTTCACTCTCAAGCGAAGGATAGCATACAGCGGTCTTTTCGTTAAGATATCCCCTGTGTCCGAAAATCGTGGGTGCAGCACAGATGGCGCAGATTAGTTTTCCCTTGATATAAAAATCATCGAGTTTGCTCATCAGATACTGATTGGCTTCGAGATTCTTTGTTCCGGGATTTCCGCCGGGAAGGATCATACACTCGTATTCGTTAAAATCAATCTCGGAAACGAGATGATCCGCTTTGACTCTGATTCCGTGCGAGCCCGTGGTTTCAATTTCATCGCCGGTCGAAATAATGTCGCATGTTATTCTCGCTCTTCGAAGCATATCCACAACGGTAAGCGCTTCTATTTCCTCATATCCGTCTGCCAAAAAGATTGCTGTTTTCATACATCTCCTCCTGTTTTCCTTAAAACAAAGTCATTTCCCTGTTATTTTATTCATTCTCCTGAAACAATACTATTTAATCGTAATTCGTAAACTCAAAACTTTCAACATTTCTTTCGTTTTTTCACAAAAAGTTTTAATTTGTCCGAAAAAATACCCTCCTTCCCATTCGTACGGGAAAGAGGGTACTCATTGCCTTCATAAAAGGTTATTATATTTTATTACTTCTTTTCGTTGATATAAATCTGAAGTCTGGACTGAATAACTCCCGCAACTTCTTTTGCAGTTCTCTGTCCCTGGAAGAACCCCTGAGTTTCCTCATCAACGATCTTGTTCAGTTCTTCGTCCCATGTATAGATATTTTTGACTGAAGTTACGAAGCTCTTAAGTTCTGCTGCTTCTTCTTTTGTAATAAGCTTGATCTCAACTTCTTCATCCATAAGCCAGATCGTTTCGGGCATCTCTACTTCCTTACCGTTCTCATCCACATATGTTTCGTGCTTCATGGATTTTTCAATCATCTTATCCATTTCGCTTTCAACAGAAGGGATCGACCATGTCTGCTCTTCGTAATATTCAGGCTGGAAGCATGAATTGATAAATTCCCATGCTGCTTCAGGGTTCTTGCATTTGCTTGAAATACCCATGGGTGCATCGATATTGAGAGACGCACCGAGTGTTCCGTTAATGGGAATGCCTGCGAGAACAACTTCGTCATCACCGAATCTGTACTTCTTGTTCCAGTTATAATCTTTGAAATTTGAAACCCATGCATTTGTTAACAAAGCATTGTCGTTTCTGTAAACGTACATGTAATTCATGTAGTAGTTATCATCGAAATCATCTTCGGAATACTCAGCGGGATATGTATTTGCATATTCGAGGATCTTGATGAATTCATCCGAATCAAATGAACATTTACCCGTCTGAGGATTAAGGAAAGCATCCATTCCGAGGCTCATAAATGTATTAAGCACGCCTGATTTTGTTGATGTTTCAAATGCCTTTTTGCCTGTCTGCTGTTCCCATGCGATAACATCGTCGATAGTCATGTTTTCTTTGTAGAATTTCTTCTTAAGCATAACTGCTTCAACGCTGAATGTCGGATAAATACAATATAATTTGTCATCTCTTGCAAAAACAGTCTGTGCATTTTCAACAAGGTCCTCTTTCTTTATGCCGTTACCGTTTGCCATAAAAGGTGAAAGATCTGTGAATACACCCTTATCGATAAGGTTCTGAACGTCATATGCTTCGGGGACGATGATATCGGGTGAACTTCCGCTTGTAAGGTCGGAATTGAATCTCTTTGAACCGCCCATCCAGTCATCGGGTGTTGAAAACTCCGAATAATCAATAAGTTTGATTCTGTATTTCTCGTTATTCTTGTTAAAGTCAAGGATCTGCTTTGATACGGAATACGAACCGTAAACGGTACCAAGTGTAAGGATTTCCTTATCAATTACCTGGTCTGCGGGAACTTTTTCATACAAAACAACGCTCGCACCGTTTTCTCCGGGTACAATAAAGTGTTCAGCATCGATAAATACCGCTTCACCATAAATACCGTCCGGATCGATATCCGAATCGTAGAAGTTAACTATTTCAACTGCCTTTTTGTCGCCTGTATTAAAAGCGTATACCGAAGCATTTGTTCTGTAATAATAGTCATATCCGCTTCCGTTTATAACGCTTCTTCCGTTAAGCATCTCAGAAACACCGGATTCTTCTTTGCCGTTTCCCTTTGCATCGATGATCATAGCGCTTGAAGAATATGTTTCGGCTGAATAGTGATCGGCAACAAGAACAAACTGATCTTTTGAATTGATCATCATGGCATTTATGTATGAGTCATTCTCAAGCTTGTATGTTCCCGAAGGATTTAATTCCTTGTCGAATATCTGCACTGAACTATCGGAAACAACGAAAGTATTTCCCTGTGAATCGGTGCATGCTCCTCTTACATAGAAATAATCGGAATTGTCAGCTGCGATATTCGTTTCTTTTATCACATCGCCTGCGGGTGATAATTTTTTGAGTTTGAATGTTTCCTGATAGCTTTCGGGATCCGTAACGTTAAATACAAGGTAGTAATTTCCTTCGGAATCCACGTTAATCTTGCTCGCAAGATATTCGGAAGAATCCCAATCCTTCTCAACTGTCTGAATATCGTCGGCATTCGAGAAATTGATCAGTAAAAGTGAACTCTTGGGAGGCTGGTAATCATAATTGTCTTCAGGGAAGAAAACGCTGGGATCCTGAGCAGGAGCATCTCCGTCAACAATGTCTTCCGTATCGTCTGCTTCTCCGGTTTCACCTGTTGTCTCTGTATCTCCTTCTGCGGTTTTCTCTGCGTCCGCATCCTCTGTATCTGCAGGTTCATCATTTACATCACCGTCAACAGCAGGTTCGTCATATGTTTCATAATCACCTATGAATCCTTCGCCTTCAGGATAATCATAAACCATTGCACCCATATAGATTCTTCCGTTGGCACTGTTAAAACTGTCAATATAATCAATTCTGTCAGTCAGCTGGAAAGTTGTTGATTCCTTAAAAATCGCATCTTTATTTACTTTGTCGGAAATAACAACGTTACTGCTGCCGCCCTGATTTTTTCCGTTCAGCAAGTTCGAGAAGAAATCCTTGGGTTTGCAGCAAACCAGGGAAAGCATCATGACCGAACATAATGAAACGGAAATTACTTTCTTAAAATTCATGTTTAAAAATTCTCCTTCCTAATCCTAAAAAAACATTGATAATTATATATCAATAATTTTGAAAAGTATACTTGTTTTTTTCCAAAAGACCTTTTTTTGTCACTTTTTATCTTTAATGATAATTTTTCTCATTGCCTCTACAGCAATTTTTACAGCAGCCGATGTGTCTTCGCTCATCTGCTGATCAAGGCCTGCTTTTTCACGTTCCTGATTCCATATAACGTGGAAACACGATCCGCATCTGCACTTTAATGCGCTCGATACAACGAACAGCGTTGACGATTCCATTTCGGATGCCTTTACGCCGAGCCTCTTCCAAGCTTCCCACTTTTGAAGAAGCTCATATGAAACCGGCATTCTTTCAGGCGAATGCTGTCCGTAAAAAGAATCCTTGCACTGAACCACTCCGACATGGGTTTTCTTTCCCATTTCTTCGGAAGCTTCCCTTAACGCAAGAGCTATGTCAAGATCTGCAACCGCCGGAAATTCTATGGGTGCATATTCAACGGAAGTATGTTCATATCTGATGGCTCCCGTAGCCACAACAATATCGCCTGATTTGACATCAAGATCGATTCCGCCGCACGTTCCGGTTCTGATAAAAGTATCGGCACCGAGATTGTGAAGTTCCTCAACCGCTATCGAAGTGGAAGGACCGCCTATACCCGTCGAGCAGGCTGTCACTTTAACACCTTCCAGATATCCGGTAAAAACATTGAACTCGCGATTATACGCAATCTGTTTTGCATCATCGAACAATGCCGCTATTGCCGGTATTCTTCCGGGATCTCCTGCGAGAATACAATATTTACCGATATCTCCTTCAACGCAATGAATGTGAAACTGTTTTTCTAACTCCTGCATGGTAACCTCCCCATATTTACGATTGCATTCTTTTTTCAAAACTATTCAATTAATTGATTTTTAAACAAACCGACTACCTAATCATTTTATAACAAAAATCCAAATAATTACAGATTTCTTTTATTTATAATAAAATCATAATAATTTCATAATAATTTAAAAGAAGCGTAAAAAGCAAAAGCGAATGCCGGGAAGCATCCGCATATTGCCTGTCTCTGCTCTTTCGTGTTTTAAATATTCAGTCAAAAATCAACCTGCTTATTATGACATTAATAAGAAAATTTAGTCGAAATAAATCCTGTCTAAGTAAATCCGGTCAAAGAAATTTTTAAGTAAATTTGTCGAATTATATCTGGTTTATATAAACTTCAAATCTCTTCTCTTTGCCATCCTTAAATTCTATGGTCGCCTTAATCTTATGAAGATCAAAAATACTCTTTGCTATGGCGAGTCCTATGCCGCTTCCCTTTTCATTGCTTCTCGCATCATCTCCTTTAATGAACGATTCCCAGAGTTTATCGGGCTTCTTATCAGGCAATGAATCGACCGAGTTTGATATGACGAATCCTTTTTTATTGCCTTCGACTTTAATCTCTCCGCTGTCGTTTACATATTTGACCGAATTTGAAACAAGATTCTCAAGTGCTTTTTCCATTAAATCTTTATTTGCCTTTTTCTCAAAACTTCCTGTGACTTCAAATTTAACATTTCTTTCTTCAAGCAAAGGAATATATTTCTCAAAAAGATTTTCAGTCATGCCGACAAGATTGACATTTTCTTTTCTTTCGACATATTTTTTTTCCTTAAGTTTCAAAAGTTCGAAATTACCGTTAATGAGCCTGTCCATATAATCGGCGCTTTCAAGTATCGCATCCGCATATATTTCTTTTTTGTCTTCATTAAGATTTTCTTTAAGACTCTCGGCGTATCCGCGAAGTGCTGTAAGAGGCGACTTTAAATCATGTGAAATCGAGTCGGTCAGCGTTTTCCTGAATTCTTCTTTTTCTCTTTTCGAAATCTGTATCAGACTGATTACAACAGAGATTGCGGCACTCAGAAGAAGCGTAAAAGCATACAATGCAAGGATTATTTTTCTTGTAAAAATATTCTGTTCTTCAGTCCAGTAATTTGATTTAAAATAACTTTCCAGTACATAGTTTTTTACCACGATCTCGCCGTTTTCGCTCTTTGAAAGCATAAACGGATTTCTTATAATGATCATCGTATTTACATCCTTAAAGAAATATCTCGGTTTTTCAATATAACGATTCACAAGAATCGGAAATTCATAAGTATGTGATTCTCCGTAAGAAACATCGTAGTCCGGATTACCTTTGCCCGCTTCCGGAAAATCGCTTACATCATATATGCCTCCACTTAAATACACTGCCCCTTCATTATCTTTATTTTCGATTACTTCCATTTCATCGATGCCCTCGATATTATCATAATCTCTTGTATAAAAAATCGGACCCCATGTTTCATATTTATCTTTATCCGTAACAACAGTATTGACGTCAGTATAACCGGGTCTGTAATAAGCAACCATTTCAAGAGGATAAAACGTATTGTCTTTTACACAATACTTGTTAACCTGGTAATACAGATGATTCTCATCTCCCTCATCCGCAATAGAAAGATATTCTTCTCTTGTATCTTTCATCCATTTTAAAAGATATTCATCATCGCTTTCATAAAGGAGTGCGGGATTGTTCGTATCATCTGCGAATCCTCCGCTTTCTTTCGGCAGGATAAAAAAACATTTCTCCTTTGAATCAGCCAGCACTTCCCCTGTTTTCCTGTCGGTCATTTTAATATATAACCCCCGGGGTTCAGGCATTTCCGACGACGAAGCCAGCAGAAGATCTTCATAATTTTTGAAATCCGCCGTAATCTCATCTTTAGTCTCATATTCCTGCAATTTGATAATAAGGTCCTTGTTCTTTTCTTCGATATATCTGTAATAATCATCGGCCCAGTTCCTATAGTCGCTCTTAAGATATATCAAAGTCCCGGTTCCAAATATTAATGTGACGATCAGGGTTTGAATTATCAGTCTTTTTATTATCAGACCTTTTTTATTAAACCTTTTCTTTTCGGTATTCTTCATCATGTCTCCATTCTCCGTTTGTCATAAACACTCATTGGTTCAGCCGGCTTATATCCGTTTTTCATAAGAGTACATTTGTTCAACCGACTTATATCCGTTTGTTATCAGCATTATTTTTCCGTTTGTCATAAGTGTTTATTTATTCAACAACTTATGTTTATTCAACCAGCTTATAACCCTTTGACACAACGGTCTTAATCTGCGCTCCGGCCTTACCCAAAGCTTTTCGTAAATTTTTTACATGATTGTCGACAACCCTTGTTTCCACATAAGCATCATCTCCCCAAATCCTGTCAAGAAGCGTTTCTCTGCTAACCACCCATCCCTTATGTTTCATCAGATACAAAAGTATTTCAAATTCTTTGGGCGGTAATTCAATCTCCACGCCTTCAACTTTAAGGACAAGCGAAGCCGAATTTAAACTTATGCTTCCGCAAATAATTATCTGTTCATTGTTTGTTTTATTAACGCGTTTTAAAAGAGCATTTACCTTGGCATAAAGTTCAGCGAAAGAAAAAGGTTTGCATATATAATCATCGCAGCCTATTTCATATCCGTAGAGCCTGTCTTCTTCCGAAGTCTTGGCGGTAAGAAAAAGAATGGGAACATCTTTGCTTTTACGAATTCTTCTGCAAAGTGTAAAACCGTCGATTCCGGGAAGCATTACATCCAAAAGAACAATATCAAAAATTTCTTTTTCGACTAATTCCATTCCTTCTTCGCCTGTAGAAGCTTCTATCACTTCAAATCTTCCTTCGGACTTGGCAGTAAAATATTCGCTGACAATACCGCGAATCTTATCATCATCTTCCACCAAAAGTATTTTTTCGCTCATAAGTATTTCCTCAAGTTCAATAGTTTATATAAACCGTAAAATCAAAAACGATTCTTCGCTCCGTCAATTTATTTTATGACATTATCGTTTTCTTTCAGATCCGTATGAAATGATTATAATCTAAAGATGTATCGTTTGTATGTGGTTAATATATTTTTTATAAAAAAGAAAAGCCTAAAAAAATCCGAAAAGCCTTACATATCATAAGACTTTTCGGATATGAATTTTTTGCATTATTTATTCTTTCTTGCGGATCGGATAAATCCTCATAAAGAATTAATGTTTCTTTGTTGCGATCTCTTCTTTGATCATTTCGATGAATTCATCAAACTTAACAGTTACAGTCTCCTGCTCTCCATGAAGTCTGAACGAAACATTTCCTTCTTCTGCTTCCTTCTTACCGATAACGGCAATGTAAGGAACCTTCTGAATCTGTGCTTCTCTCATCTTGTAGCCGAACTTCTCGCTTCTGTCATCGGATTCAGCTCTTACGTTTGCATCATACAAAGCGTATAAAACTTTCTTTGCGTATTCATTAAGTTCTTCGTCATCATTCTTGATGGGAAGGATCTTAACCTGAACGGGTGCAAGCCATGTGGGAAGATTGCCCTTTGTTTCCTCAAGAATGTAAGCCATAAATCTGTCAATCGAACCGAGGATTGCTCTGTGAAGAACAACGGGTGTCTTCTTCTCGCCGTCGGCATCAATATACGTAAGTTCGAATTTTGCGGGGAGGCAGAAGTCAAGCTGGCATGTTGAAAGTGTAATTTCGTTTCCGATCGCAGGCTTAACGTTAACGTCAAGCTTGGGACCGTAGAATGCAGCTTCACCGATTTCTTCCGTATATTCGATACCGATTTCGTTGAGTGTCTCACGAAGTGCCTGTTCGGCATTGTTCCACATTTCATCATCGGGATGATATTTCTTTGTATCTGCAGGATCCCTTAATGAAAGAACACATCTGTAATCCGTAATTCCGAAATCTTCATATGTTGAGAAGATAAGATCGCATACGTTCTTTACTTCATCCTTGATCTGATCGGGTGTTACGAAAATATGTGAGTCATTCTGACAGAAATGTCTTCCTCTTTCGATTCCCTTAAGAGTACCTGAAGACTCGAATCTGAAATCATGTGCAATTTCCGCAAGTCTGATGGGAAGCTCTTTATATGAATGCGGTCTGTTAGCATATATTCTCATATGGTGAGGACAGTTCATGGGACGAAGAACGAACTCCTCGCCTTCAACCTCCATTGCAGGGAACATGTTCTCTTTGTAATGATCCCAGTGACCTGATGTCTTATAAAGATCAACTGTTCCTACACAGGGTGTAAGTACATGCTTATAACCAAGCTTCTGCTCTTTTATTCTTATATAATTCTCAAGTTCCTGCCAGATGAGATAACCGTTGGGAAGGAACATGGGAAGTCCTCTTCCTACAAGATCATCCGACATGAAAAGGTTCATATCCTTGCCGATTTTACGATGGTCTCTTTCCTTTGCTTCTTCAAGAAGTTTAAGATGAGCTTCCAGTTCTTCAGGTGTAGGGAAACATACTCCGTAAACTCTCTGGAGAACCTGATTCTCAGCATCGCCCTTCCAGTAAACACCTGAGTGCTTAACGAGTTTGAAGTTGCGGCAAAGCTTAACGTTGTCTACGTGAGGTCCGCGGCAAAGGTCCGTATAATCTCCCTGATCGTAGCATGAAATGTTACCGTCTTCCATGTTTGACAAAAGATCCATTTTGTAAGGATCATCCTTGAAGATTTCCAAAGCTTCGCTCTTGGAAATTTCTCTTCTGTAAATCTT